>CAZILR010000406.1:0-5568 GCA_964539995.1 uncultured Planctomyces sp. | reverse complement strand
GGAAATTTGCCGCGCGCGACGCGATCTTGGGGGACATCGTTCGTGCGGACGACTCGTTGTATTTCGGATCGCGCGACGGTCACTTGTATCGCGTGTCGCTCGACGGCCAACTGCTCGGCAAACACGATCTGCGCGAGCCTCTGGTTTGCTCGCCGGCTTTGGGGAAAAGGCATGTTTACTCCACGACATCAGCCGGCCGGCTGTTCTGTTTGGACGCGCTGACGCTTAAGCCGGTGTGGGATGCCTCGCTGGGCGGCGGCGAAAATTTTGTCAGCTCGCCGATGGTGGCTCACGGGCATGTCTACGTTGGGACGGCGCAGCAAGGACTGCGCTGCCTCGGCCAACCGGGAGTTCCCGAACCGCCGCTCTGGTCGCGCGGCGAACGTGGCGGCCGAGCGGATGACGAACCGATTCCGCAGTCGCCGTCGCTCGCGTGGCGATATCCCGCCGAGGGAGACGCGCCGTTCGAGATCAACGCGCCGCTAATGCCGTTCGACGGAGCGATCTACGCGGCGGGACTTCGTCCGGGCATGACTCAACTCGTCAAACTATCGGCCGACAACGCGGCGAGTGATCCGTCGCGGCTGCTGTGGTCACATCGTTTTGATTCGCATGTTTCCGTCGGATCGATCCAAGTCGCGCCGGTCGGCAGCGGAAACCGCGTATGCGTCATCGAGAGTCCTGCTCCGCTGGAAAGCGCCGGTATGTTGTGGTGCTTGTCGGCGGACGACGGGCGCACTCATTGGACGCAGCCGTTGAAAGGAGAATCCTCCGGATTGGCCATCGACTCAAAACAAGTCGTCGCATGGAGCAGCCCCGAGCAACTCCAAAGTTTCGACCTCACGAACGGCAAGCCGTTGTGGAAGTCGATCCACGCCGGCTTCAGCGCCGTCGGAGCACCGACGATCGCGAACGACCTCGTGTTCGCCGTAACGGAATCGTTTCTGGTCGCACTCGACGCGCCGACCGGAATGTTGTTGTGGAAAGTCCCCTTGAGCGAGAAGCCAACAAGCGGCCCATTCGTCGAAGGCCCGCTCATCGTCGTGCCATACGCCGGAAAGCACGCGTTGCACAGCATCGTCGATGGGGCGTTGCATTCCAGCCGCTCAGCAAAGGACGAATCGGACGGCTGGCTCATTCCCAACGACATCGGCACTCCCGTCACACCGCGAGTGGCCTTGAAAGGACGAGTCTACTTCGGCACGTCGCAAGGCGCGGTGATCTGCCTCGGAGCCGACTCGCCATGAGTGACTGCGAGACCGACTCAGTGGTTTTTCGTTTCGGCCTCGGCAAGTCCGATGGCGATCCGGCACGCACCGACTTGCTGGGAGGCAAAGGGGCGAGTCTCGCGGCAATGAGTCTCGCGGGATTTCCGGTCCCGCCGGGTTTCACGATCTCGGCTGCGTGTTGCCAGTGGGTCGAACAACACGGCGGTGAATGGCCGCCGGAATTGGCCGATCAAGTTCGCTCGGCGATGAGTTGGCTGGAAGACACGACCGGCCGCACGTTCGGCCGAGGCGAAAAGCCATTGTTCGTGGCGGTGCGCTCCGGCGCGGCGGTGTCGATGCCGGGGATGATGGACACAATCCTCAACTGCGGCAGCGATCCGGCCGTTGAACCGTGGGACGCACTCTGCCAAGCGATCAACGCGGTGTTTGCCTCGTGGCACAGCGACCGCGCGAGAGCGTATCGGCAACATCACGACCTGCGCGGTGTCGTCGGCACGGCCGTGAACGTCCAAGCGATGTTTGCCTCCGAACGATCCGGCGTGCTGTTCACGGCCAACCCGAACGATCCGGCGGCGAACGAAATGCTGATCGAAGCGTCATGGGGCTTGGGAGAGTCGGTTGTCTCCGGCGCGGTGACGCCGGACATTTATGTGCTGGATGCGGCGACGTTGGCGACAAAGCGCGTTGTCCCCGGCGCGAGACCGGGAAGCGAACCGGCACTGACCGAACCGCAAATCTCGGAGTTGGCGGAACTGGGCCAGCGCGTCGCTTCGCACTTTCAAACGCCGTCCGACATCGAATGGGGCATCGCCGACGGGCGCGTCGCTCTGATGCAGACTCGAAAGATTCGCGGACTCGAAATCCTCGAAGACCTCGAACGCGGGCGGGTGGAAGAAATCGCACGGCTGCGCGGTCTCGCGAAGAATGAGCCGACCGTGTGGGTCGTTCACAATCTTTCCGAGACGCTGCCCGCGCCGACGCCGCTGACGTGGGATTTGGTCCGCTGGTTCATGAGCGCGGAGGGTGGCTATGGGCAGATGTATCGGCTGCTGGGACATCGGCCGCAGGAACGTCAACCGGGACAGGGCTTCTTGGAATTGATCGCGGGCCGCGTTTACGTTGATCCGCGACGAGCGGCGGAGTTTCATTTCGGACGGCTGCCGTTTGACTACGACCTCGACGAAGTTCTGCGCGATCGGACGGCGATTGATCGACCGCCGACGCGGTTCAATCTCGATCGCGCCGACTCGTTGTTTTTCTTTCGCTGGCCGGGAATGTTGCTCGGCATGATTCGCAGCGCCCGGCGAACGAAAACATTGGAACGGACGGCTCGTGAGCGTTTTGAAAACGTCGCCGTCCCGAAGCTCGAAGAGTTTTTGAAAACCGTGAGCCGCGTCGATCTGCCAAAACTCTCGACACCCGACTTGTTGGCCGAACTGTGGAGGCGGCGTGATTTCGTGCTCGGCGAGTTCGCGGCCGAGTCGCTGCTGCCGGGCTTCTTCGGCGGCTTGGCTCACGAGCGATTACGGATGTTGCTGGCTCAACTCTTCGGCCAGGATGATGGCGAACAACTCGTCGGCCAACTGACGACCGGCTTGCGAAACGACATCACCGTCGAGCAAAACGTCGCGCTGTTCGAGGTCGCCGCCGGACAGCAGTCACTCGATAACTTTCTGACTCGCTTCGGGCACCGCGCGGCCAACGAGATGGAGCTGTCGCAGCCTCGTTGGCGTGAGGACCGTGACTTTGTGATGAGGATGGTCGAACGCTGTCGCGGCTCGTCGGGACCGTCGCCGCGCGGACGTCATGCCGCCCAGGTCGAGGCGCGGCGACAAGCTGAGGCTTCACTGCCGACGCGGCTCGTGCAGCTGGGAGGCTCGTCGTTCCGTGAACGAATCGTCCATGACATGCGGCAGGCCCAAGAACTGGTGCCGTACCGCGAGGTCGGCAAGTTCCACTTGATGCGCGGCTACGAAACGCTGCGAGCAGTGCTGGTCGAACTCGGCCGCCGTTGGAACCTGGGCCGCGACGTGTTCTTTCTGAATGAGGCCGAACTGATCGGCCACGAGCGTCGGGAGGGCGAGGCTCCCGCCGAGCCGCAAGGGCCATCGGACATCATTGCCCGACTCGGCTGGGGGGGAGCCTCGCCCTCCCATTCGACTTCGCTCGTCCAACGGATCGCGCAGCACAAGTTGCGTTGGCAGTCGTCACAAAAACTCTCGTTGCCGGATGTGATCGACTCGCGACAACTCGACGACTTTGGGAAACCTCGGCCGGTGTCAGCCAACGCGGATCACACTCGGTTGGAATGCCGACCGATTGCCTCCGGAATCGCACGAGGTGTCGCTCGCATCGTCTTCGATCCGCGCGAGGTGACGGACCTCGGCAATGATGCGATCTTGGTCTGTCCGAGCACCGATCCCGGCTGGACGCCGCTGTTCGTTCACGCCAAAGGCCTGATCGTCGAACGTGGCGGAGTTTTGTCTCACGGAGCGATCGTCGCTCGCGACTTTGGCATCCCGGCTGTCGTGCTCGAAGCGGCGACTCAACGGATTCCCGACGGAGCGTGGATTGAACTCGACGCCAATCACGGCCTGGTCGTCTTGGGAGCGAAGTGACCAATGGACGCGATAACCCAATTCAGCGACTGGATGGTGCGAGCGCTCGACGTTCCGTTAGGGTGGCTGTTGCTGTTGCCGCGTGACGCGACGTTGTTCGTCTTCTCGCTTCTGACCGCGCTACTGATGACGCTCGCCCGTCGCTGGGTCACGAACCAAGATTTGCTGCGTCGCTGTGCGGCGGACCTGCGGCAACTGAAGCCGTTGAATCGCGAAGCGAAACAAGCCGGCGACAAGCCGCGACGGCAACGGCTGCGGGACACCGTGGCATTGGTCAAGCGAATGCAACTCAGCGAAGACATGAAGGTCTTGGCGGTCGTGCTGGTGCCGATCGCCGTTCTGGCGATGTGGGCGACCGAACGGTTGGATTACTTGCCGCCGCGCGTCGGCAGAGATTTTTCATTGCGAGTGAGTTTCTCAGCGTCGGCGGTCAACGAAGTGACGCATCTCGTCCCCATCCACGGTGTCGAACTGCAAACGCCCGCGATTCAAATTGTCCAACCGGATGACCAAAACCCTTCCAGCGGTCGGGCCGATTGGACGCTTCGTGCGCTCGGCACTTCCGAGGAGCTGACATTGACGATTCGGCATCGCGGCGAGTCGATCACACACCGCGTCGCCATCGGGCGGCCGACCTATTTGCCGCCACGACAATTTCATCCGGGCGACCGCATGACGAAATCGGAAGTGCTGCTGACTCGTTATCGGCCGCTGAATTTGGATCTTCGACTGGATTCGCTCGGACTTCCGCCTTGGATGATCGGCTATCTGGTGCTGACGTTGTTGCTCGCCCCTCGACTGAAGCGAGTGTTGCGCATCGCGTAAGCCGGATCAGGGTTTCTTGTCCGTCGCCATCTCGAGAACCGGGCCGAATCCAGGCGGCTCCTTCGGATTTGGCGGCGGAGCCTTGGCATTGCCGGCCAGCACGTCGATCAGCGTCTGTTTCAACTCGTCGGTCGTCCCTTTGAAGGTGCGTCGCAAATAGATCTCGCAGTGAGTGAACGCCCAGCGGGTTTGGTCGCCGTCGGTTTGGCCGAGCACTTGGAACCACGTCCCGTTCGTGAAGGCCAGCATCATGAATTTTCCGTCCTCCTGCTTTTTGACGCCGACCACCAGCGGCAAGTCAGGAGCGATCCGCTTCAACAATTGCGGCGTGTGCTTCTGCTTGTCGCCCGTCAGATTGATCGGGATGCGTGTGAACGGAGCCTTGCCTTTGAGATGCTCACCCAGCACCAGCACGGCCGACGGCTTGTCGGGATCGACTCGCTCGACCTTGGCCGTGAAGAGGAAGTCGCTGTCGTCGATGAACTCCTGCAACGGGAACAGCTTTTGAATGAACGCGACCGCCTCGTGAGTCAGCAACAGCGCGGCGAGCAGCGTGACTAAACCGACCGTGGTCCATTTCGTCCGTTGCATGATGAGTCCCTGTTTCGTGTCTGGCTAAAACTAACCCGAAGCGTCAGCGAGGGCAAAGGCTCCAAAACGCTCCGTCGTAAATCAAGCCGGTGGAGTGTTCGCCCTCGCTGACGCTGCGGGTTGGTGACTCGGCAACTCCGTTGATTGACGTCGCGAATCCGGCCGTCCCATACTGCCCGCCGATTGTTCGATGCGATGAATTTCGATCCCGGAGACTTGTGATGCTCAGCATTCGATCGGCTTGGTCAGTGCGTAGGATGGCCGCCCTCGGCCGTCCGTGCTTGAGAATGATTCGACGCTGGACG
>CAZILR010000405.1:0-5575 GCA_964539995.1 uncultured Planctomyces sp. | reverse complement strand
GGCAGTGATGGACGAACCGAGGGAATTCGTCGCGAGGGAAGTTTGGAAAGTCGTTGTAAGCCTAATTTTCATATCGGCTGAGCTCGATGTGTGGCATTATTGGCGGTCGTCCAGTCTGCCTCAAGCCTGATCGCGTTTCTGCCAGTTCGAGCGGGGTGGCGATCCGGTTGGATGTCGAGTCAGCCGGTTGTGGCGGTTATGCTGGCAGCCGATCCGCAGCCATCGAGTTGAGAGGCTGTGAGGGGCGCTCACCACCACTTTTTCAGGAGTCCAGTCATGCGTCGATTCGTTGCTCTCGTGATCGCAGTCGTACTGAGTTCCTCATCCGCCTGGGCCGACGTCGCCTCTGGTCCCGGCGAAGGCAACGCCGTCGAGAAGTTCAAAGTCACCGTCGTCGCGGGCGAGTCGTCCGGCAAAGAATTGGACTTCGTCACCGAACGAAAAGAGAAGCCGACCGTCTTCGTATTCGTCGCTGCCGACAAGTTCTCACGGCCGATGGCGCGGTTCATCAAGGTGCTTGACGACAAGCTCAAAGCCGAGCGTACCGACGTGGACATCGTCGCCGTTTGGCTCACCGACGACGTCGACAAGTCGAAGGACTATTTGCCGAAGGCGTTCGGCTCGCTGAAGACGGAGCGCACCGCCTGGTCCGTCTTCACCGGTGCGAAGACCGGCCCCGAGACTTGGGGCATCAATCCCGACGCCGATATCACCGTCGTTGTCTCCGATGGAGACAAGGCGAAATTCAGCAAAGGCTATCGCTCGATCAACGAGACCGAAGTGCCGAAAGTCTTCGAGGCGCTGCCAGCAAAGAAGTAACCCTCGCTGAAGCTCCGGGTTATTTGGACTCACTAATCTCGACCATCACGCTGCCGCGATTGTCCACCAACTCGGCGGGATGATCGTTGAGCCGCAAATAGAGCGTCCCGGTTCGTGATGCCTCAAAGCTGGACGTGTTTCCGAGCGGCTTCACATCCAGCATCGGTTCACGTTCGTTGTCCGCAGTCTTCGTTGGCCGAATCGATGCGAGCAATTGCCCCAGCGGTCGACCGTTGTGATAGCGGAACGTAATGCCGTCCGATTCGCTGACCCATGGCTTTGGTTTCTGCGCGAGCGTGAATTGTCCGGTCGCGACCAACTCATAACGGCGACCTTGCTCGACCAACACGCGACTCGATTGCCACCCTCGGTCGGCATGGATTTCGGCCCGCTGCGATTTGGTCAGCAACTGACCTTCGTGGAACTCAATTGCTGACTTCAAGAAGTCGAAGCCTTCCCAGGCATCGGCCGCGAAGAGGTTCCATTCAGTGACGATCTCCGGAAGGTCCGGTTCCAATTCACTCTCGAAAGTTTTCCACGCGAGTGGGTTCGTCAACGACTTCGCCAGCTTGCGAAACCGCTCGTGTGTGCGTGGGTTTTGATCGAAGAAAACGCTCATGCCCCAAGCCCAGGCGTAGGACTCATTGAAGAACTGAAAGTTCGCAGGCTTCCATTCATTGATGTCGAACAGTCCCGGACTCCCTCGTTGCTTCACATCTCGCCGCATCAAAAACAACCGATCGTGTCCGCGAAAGTCCGAACGGTTGGACGGCATCAGCCGCATCTGCAACTTGCCATCGATCACTTGATGCGTCCCGAAGTGTTCGGCCATCCCTTCCAGGTAGGCATTCGGAACATCGAGCCGCGCGATCGCCAACATGAAAGCGTGCGTCGCTTCGTGCAACAGTAAATGGCGGCGGTAATAGTCCTGCGGCTGATCCATCATCCAAAACTGGTAGCCCGCCTGCCGCCCGTGAAATTGATCGGGCATGTCGTCTCGAAGCAAACCGGCTTTCTCAAAGATCGCCTTGTCCTTCATCAGAAAGCCGTTGATCTGAAACTCGGATTCATCACGAGCTGGCGGCAGCTTGCCAAAATAGTCCTCCCAAGACTCGTAGGCCTGATCGATGAGCGGCGGCAACGGCTTGGCGACTTTAGGATCAAGATCGGTGAACAGCCTTAGCCGTTTCGATTCGAAGACTTCGATTCCGCGATCCTTCAGTTGCGAGACCGTGATCGGCAGTCGCGGTCGATCATCCGGAATGCGAAAACTATCTTGAGCAGACACCTGCGCCGTTGGTTCGATCACGACAAAGACG
Organism: uncultured Planctomyces sp.; assembly: GCA_964539995.1. Taxonomy (GTDB): domain Bacteria; phylum Planctomycetota; class Planctomycetia; order Planctomycetales; family Planctomycetaceae; genus SXKJ01. Next base: position 3,437 of record CAZILR010000405.1, on the reverse strand, counting down.
CACAGCAGGAGAATCACCAGCCCACTCAAAGTGGTCATTGCTCTCATCGTTCTGCCTCCATCGTTCTGCATCCTGCCAAGCCGCGTTTGCCGACTCGCACAAACCGCGATAGCGTGTTCTCCGCGTCACGGCGATTCGTTCGCCGATCCTGCTTCCAACCTCGCAAAATCGGTTCATCACCATGTCTGACTTTATCTACTGCCTGAACTCCAGCACGATCCGGCCGACACCGATTCTCGACAAGATTCGCATCGCGGGCGAGGTTGGTTACGCCGCCATCGAACTGTGGCACGACGATATCGACCTGCATCTCTCGAAAGGAGGCCAACTGGCCGACATCCGCAAGGCGGTCAACGATCAGGGTCTCGAAGTGCCGACCACGATCTACCTCAAAGGCTGGGCTGAGCCGGATGACTCGGTGCGGCAGCGCGAACTCGACGAATGCAAGCGCCGCATGGAACAGTCGGTCACCGTCGGCGCACTGCACATCATCGCCGGCCCGCCTCCGGGAGCCTGCGACCGCGCCTTCGTCGGAGCGAAGTATGCCGAGCTACTCGATCTCGGACTCTCGATGGGAGTGAAGCCAGCGTTTGAGTACCTCGGCTTCGTGGACGACATCAACAGCATCGACGCGGCGATCGAAGTCGTCACGCACTCGAAGCATCAGCAAGCGATGATCGTGCTCGACCCATTCCACTGCTTCCGAGGCGGCAAGGGTTTCGAGTCGATCGCTAAGCTGAAAGACGCAAGCATCGCCATCTCGCACTTCAACGACACGCCGTCATTTCCACCACGCGAACAACAGCACGATCACAGCCGAGTCATGCCGGGCGATGGTCACATGGATCTTCGCCGCTATCTCGATCTGTTGCGGCAAGTCGGCTACCGCCGCTGGCTGTCGTTGGAACTTTTCCGCGAAGACCTGTGGTCTCGCGACCCGCGCGAAGTTGCCAAGCTTGGTCTGGAGAAGATGCGAGCCGTGGCAGAAGGCAGCTAACTTTGTCCGACATAATCAATGCTAATACGGACCATGTTGATTCCAAATGCGTGGTACGTTTCGCGAGTATGTGTTTCCGAGATTTTCCAGAAAATGACATGATGACGTGTTGACATGCTGCCGCTGTCTGGCATATTGTCTCTGGACATGCTCGATGAGTGCGTTTTTTGTTGAGATTTGCAAACGCTTGATCGGCAGCGTAGCCGATACTGAATAGTGATTGCCCAGGTGTCACGCTTGGGATTCGGGAGCGAAAATCGTGAGACGCGGTTGGCAAAAACTCGATGCGACACGGCTAACAGGCCAGCAAGCCCAGCTTGGGTTGCGCAGTCTGTTTGCAGTCGCGGTCGGAGTGCCCGCCGTCGTGGGTTGTCCATCACAGAAGATGGAAACCATTTCCAACACGAACTCGCACCCGTATCGCCTCAGGCAGTGACACCGGATTGATTTTCCGACGGGAGCTTTCAAAGCCCGGTGTCACACAGACATCGGGCTTTTTTGTTGGTCTGATTCGTAGCCGCGTTCGCCAGAACGCGGGGGATTTTGCGCGACTGCCCACATTCTGGCGAACGTGGCTACGAGAGACGTGCTTGGTTCATGGATTTGCCGCTTGGCGGGACGCACCGCCGGGCGGTTGGTGGCGGGGAAAGATGGCTGGTTGCGATTCCTTAGTCGCGGATCGCGCCGGCAGGGTTATGAGCATCATCGCGGAGGGAGCGATCGCATCGGGAGTCATTCAGGGTGTGGGATAACTTGGTAGTCCGCCGGCTTCGGGAGCCGGAGAGTGCTGGTTCGAGTCCAGCCATCCTGACTGCTCGCTGATTTCAGTTCTCACAATTCGTCTGACCGTCAGGACGTCGGAAAGCCTGGAAATCCGCCGGCCTTGGGTGCCGGAGAACGTGGGTTCAAATCCCACCGTCCTGACTGCGCTAATGTTGTTTCAAAAAAAGGTGTGTGATTCTGCGCAGAGAATATGCGCCGAAGTAAGTCCCATGAGACCTATAAGTCCCATAGGACGTATCAGACTTCTTTCGGAGTAGTTCAAAGGTAGAACGGCTGGCTGTTAACCAGACGATTGAGGTTCGAGTCCTTGCTCCGGAGCTTTGGTGGAAATACGGAAGGGCAAGCCAACTGGCGATGGCAGCCGCCTCGAACGCGGCCGAGCGTCCTGCGATGTCTTGAGGGTTCGACTCCCTCTCCTTCCGCCTTCGATGTTGTGAACGATGTGTCTTTGACCGAGCGGCAAAGGTGCCAGCCTTCCAAGCTGGTCAGGTGGGTTCGACTCCCACAAGACACTCTCGGGGATCGTCTAATGGTCGGATACCGGACTTTGAATCCGGCGATGCGAGGTTCGAGTCCTCCTCCCCGAATCGTGAATGACAAACAAAACCACTCCGGGGCAGTTGCGGTTGGTCGCGATTCCTGGCTCTGAACTAGGAGGCGTTGGTTCGATTCCAACTCCCGGAACTTGAAGTCGTTTAACCGCAAGCCGCAGGCGAGCGCGTTGCAGGCTTGTGATCATGGAAACGCGCGTGCCTGCGGCGTGCGGTTAAACAAACCAAAACGGAAGTCATCCGACTGGATGAGGAACCTGTCCTGAAAACAGGTGGCGGCGCGAGCCGCTTGTGGGTTCGAGTCCCACGGCTTCCGCTGAGCGAATTCGTTGTGCGTGCCGGCGGGTGGCCGGGTCATGACGGCGGAAGGTCAACTGTGCCCATCGGGATGCTGCGGACAGGAACGAGAGCGAGACCTCGTTCCACCGCGTCGCCCGTCGGTCGCTGGAAGCACCGCTCGGAGTGACTCCGATGGAGCCTCACGTTTGGCCGGACCCGGCCACCCGATGCAGGCACGACAACGACATCAACACGAAAGGAAACGATCATGACGAGCGACGAAGGCGAGGATCCTCCAGGGCGACCTTTACCTCAAACCAATGACCAACGGGATGTGGTTTTGAAACACAGTGACCGCGATGGAGTGCTCGCGCCGTTGCTGAAGTCGTTGGGCTGGGAGTTGGTCGGCGTCGGTGCCGAGTTTCCAGACCAATGCGAACCACGGAAGCCAACCGGCCGGATGAGGAGCCTGTTTGGAAGACAGGTGGCGGCCTTGCCGCTCGTGGGTTCGAGTCCCACGGCTTCCGCCTTGTATTCGTAGTTCGGACGCGACGCCCGAACGACCGGACGTGGGCGTCCGGTCTACGTCCTCGCGGAGCAGCTCGGAGTGCTCGCCACCCTGTCACGGTGGAGATCGTGGGTTCGAATCCCATCGGGGACGCTTACGCGAACTGGAGATGAGAAAAACGGTATCACGGCTGTCGGCAATCGGCTCTCAGCTTTCGGCCGACAGCCGTGATGCCGTTTTTGAAATGCCGATGGAACGACCAACGTCCTCGTGGAGCAGCGGAGTGCTCGCGACCCCGCCACGGTCGAGATCGTGGGTT
>CAZILR010000404.1:0-5591 GCA_964539995.1 uncultured Planctomyces sp. | reverse complement strand
GCGACAGATCCTGGCGCTCAAGGGGGCAAGCCACGTTGCGTTTTAGGAGGATCGCCATGTCGCCGCGCCGTTGGGTTATCCTCTCGCAGATTGCTCTCGTCGTTTCGCTTTCACAGGCTGACGGCATCGCTCTCGCCGCCACGCGAATTGATCTGGTCCTCGACGAGCCATTCGCGGATCGTACGGTCGCTTGGCCGATCACGACCGGCCTGCCGTTTCCGCGAGGGAAGCTCAACAGCGCGGAACATTGCCGCCTGATTGACGACCAAGGACAAGAGCGGCCGCTGCAAGCACGAGTCGTCGCGTGGTGGGATGCCGGACGGAAGAGCGTGCGCTGGCTGACGATCGACTTCATCGCCGAGCCAGGGAGGAAGTACGCGCTGGAGTTTGGTGACGACGTTGTGCGACCGCCCTCAGCGACGAAACTCGTCGAAGCACGCGATGACTCTGTGACTGTCTCGACTGGAACACTTCGTGCGGAGTTTTCAGCCGCCGGCGCAAATGCTTTACGGGCGATTGCCGCTGATCTGAATGGAAACGATCAGTTCGGTTCGGATGAAATCCTCGCCTCCGGTTCGCCGGATGGCGAGCACTACTACCTCGACCAGTCCGGCCAGCGATTTTCGAGTGCGCGGGACGGTTCCGATCGCCACATCGTCTTGGAATCGAGTGGGCCAGTGCGAACCTGCGTGCGTGTCGATGGCTTCTACACCGGCCCCACGGGCGAGCGGATCGCCAAGTATCGGACGCGCTACCATTTCTTCGCCGGTCTGCCGTTGGTGAAGGTCATCGACGAGTTGGGTTTCATCGGCTCGACGAAGCAGACGCGGTTCGCCGACATCGGCTTCACGCTCGATTTGAAACTGAAAACCGCCGGTCGCCGAGTGACCGTCGATGCCTCCGGCGAAGCGGGCAATCAGCCGCTTGATGTCACATGGCAAGCAGACACACAGTCGGTCGCTAGCGTTCAAAGAACATTTCGGCACTACGGCAATTTGGAATGCGAGGCGGCGGTCCTCCATACGTCGGCACAGCAGACGAAAACGCTGGCTCAACCCGATCGAATGGGGGAATGGCTGCGCGTCGCCGATGACGATCATGCCGTGACCGGATCGCTGCGTTGGTTCTGGCAGCAGTTTCCGAAAGAGTGGGAGGCGACTCCGAATCAGTTGGTGCTGCACCTGTGGAGTCCGCGCGGTGGAGAATTGGATTTCGGCGCGGCCGGCATCGAGCAGTTCTTCGGGGCTGGTGGTGCGAAATATCTCCGTGCTGGTCAGGACAAAGCCGGTCTCAATCCGCTCGAACCGTTCTTCTTGTTCGCGGATGTCCCCGCGATCAAACGAGGCGCGGCCGATGGCTTGGGGATCAACAAGCACCACGAATTCTGGCTGCACTTCGGGCCTGCCAGTCGCCGCGATGAGGGTGCCGAATACGGCCAGCTTGCCGCGTCGCAGCCGCTGGCCTTGGCGAGCGGTGCTTGGAATTGCTCGACCGATGTCTTCGGTCCACTCGCCGCACGTTCGTTTAACCGCACGCCGCAGGCACGCACGACAAGCAGCGACGATGCCACAACTCCCGACGACGCGCACGCCTCCGGCTTGCGGTTAAACGAGTACGAAGCGGCCGTGGATCGCATCTTCGATCTCTCTCGGCAGGTGCAGGACGAGTTCGGTGACTACGGCTGGTGGCTGTTCGGAGCCGGGCCGCATTACAGCTACCACTGGGATGCCGAGACGAAGAAGTTCTACGCCGACTCGCGGCGGTTTGAATTTCATACCTACGGCAAGGAGACGCAGCTCTGGTGGAACTACTTGCGATCCGGCGAGCGGAAGTTTTACGACTGGGCGATCCCGTCCGAGAATCATTGGGTCGATGTCGCCGTCTCGCACCAGCCGACGACCATCGAGTGCGATTGGCGTGGCGGCGACCCGGAGCATCGCACGCTGCATTGGCGGCCGGGTGAGTGGAGCATCGACAGCCCAACGCACTACGTCCGCCATCATGTCCGCGGCGAAGCGTGGTTGCGCGGCGGAGCACAGTTCTGGGCCAGCTACCACCGGACGCTGGAGACGACGACGCTCGCGTACTACCTGACCGGCGACGAGCGGTACAACGACGTGATCGAGTATTGGCGGACGTACTTCGGTGAGTTGGGTTGTGTGACGAGCGCCTTAACGGAGGTAAAGGAGTGGTTTTGTGAGGAGGGTTGGTTCCGCCCGACCACTGCCGGCGCAACACCGAAGAGTTGGGCCGCGATGATCCGCGACTACGCGCCGTTTCATTCGGGCACGCGGCATCAGATGACGATGTTCTTTAGCCTCGCGACGCTCTACGAGCACACCTGGGATCCGCGAGTCGGCCAGGCGTTGCGCGAATGTGCCGATGCGTTTCTCGATCCGAAGCATGCAACCGGCACTTGGCGACCTCAGGACAGCGACCTGCCGGCGCATGCCCCCGCTCCGTCGATGGGGCACTTCTGGGTTCCGGCGCTGTGGAAGTACAGCCGAGTCACCAATGACCCGCGCATGCCGGACATTCTGGCTCGCTACTTCGCGACGGGTTACGCCGCCGATCCGTTCCGTGAGCATGAATCCGTCGGGGTCTACTCCAATTCGTATCTCGGCTATGCGTACTACTTCACTCGCGATCCGCGCTTCCTGCCGCTGGCCGCAAAGGAGTTGGACTTGTTGCGACCGTATGCGAATCCGCTGACGAACCCCAACGAGATCGGCGAGCGAATCTACAACCCCTACGCACCGGCGCGGACTTTCGCGGGGACACCGCGACTGATCTGGGCACTCGACGCCGCGAAGAAGGACGGCGTGCGCATCGCACCACGACCGCTCCCACCGCAACGGACGGCCATCGCGATTCAGAAGCTCGGCGGCGAAGAGTTCCGCGCGACGCTGTGGGGCTTCGATGCCGAATTGACACTTCGTGGACCGGACGGGAAGCCGTTCCGTGACTTCATGGTGACGACCGAGAAGTTCGCGTCTGAGAATCAGCCATTCGACCGGACGCTGCCGAATTACGAAGTCTTTCTGAATCGCGTGGCGATTCCAGCGACGGCTCCCGCCGGGCACTACGTTTTCACGCCGAAGCTCGAACTGGCAGTGCTCGATTGGAACAACTCGGCGACACCGATCTGGAGTGCGACTCAGCCGCTGTCGCTCACGCCGGGCGATGCGATCTGGTTCCCCGTCACATTCCCACAGACTTCAGGCGTGTTGACGCTCGAATCACCCGATGCGGCGATGCTGCGAATGCGAACTCACGACGGCCAGGAGATTCCCGGCAAAGTCAGCGGCCACTCGGTGACGTTCGACTGGCTGGCGGCCCCTGGAGATCAGTTGCGAATCGAGATCGTGACAAAACCGGGCTGGTTCGTCGCGCGCCACCTTGATGAGAAGAGCTGGGTCACGCCTGCTGGAAATGGTGACGTCGCTCGTCCCGGCCCGGAAGTCCTGCTTGCCGCGGCCGACGCCGGCAGCGATCGCGAGGAATCATTTCCTCCCGGCCGATTCGGCCACGCGGTGCAGATCGTCCCCAAGCGAGCGTTGCACATCCCGGATCAGGTGACGGTGGCCGGAGTCGAAACGCCGCTGTTCAACGAGCGGCAAGGGACGATCGAGTTTTGGGTCCGCAAGCAATGGGATGAGCGGCTGACGCCGATCAAGCTGCCGAGCCTGTTGACGAACGGTGTGATCACGGTTCCGCTTCCGCACAAATTGAAGCTCAACGAATGGACGCACGTCGCGCTGGTCTGGGCACCGTATCGCGGCGATTCGGAAAGAACGATCACCTACACCTACATCGACGGCCGTGACTCGGCCTTCTATCGCAGCGCGAATTGGGACGGCTACAGCAGCGCTCGCCCGTCGTCAGGACCGAAGACCGCCAAGCGTCTGATGGAATTCGTCTGCCGCGCCGTTGCCGGGACGGCCTTCTCCATCGACGAACTGCGAATCTCGAACGTCGCCCGCTACGCGGACCTGCAAGTCGAGTATGGGCCGCAGCAGACCTTCAATCCCGTTCGCTTCGATCCACCGACCGAGTCGTTCCAACCTGATCCTCAAACGCTGTTGCTGATGCACTTCGATGACAACCTGGAAGCCACTGTGCCGGAACAGTTGCCGGAAGCGCGGCTGGGAGAATGAAACACTAACCCGATGCGCCAGCGAGGGAGAGCGCTTCACCGAGTTTCAATCGCAGATTCATAATTCTCTGAAGCGCTCGCCCTCGCTGGCGCTTCGGGTTAGTTTGGATGACCATGTTTACCGGACCTGAAATTGAAACGGTCTTTGCCGAGTTGGGAATCACGCACGTTGTGTGGATTCCCGACACGGCGATCGGTCCTTGGGAGCAGTCGCTCGCGAATTCGTCGCGGCTGCGACTGATTCGGGTTTGCCGAGAGGGCGAGGCGTGGCCGTTGGCGGCGGGACTGCACCTCGGAGGCCAGTCGCCGCTGGTGGTCATGCAGACGACCGGACTGTTTGAATCGGGGGACGCGCTGCGAAATGTGTTGTTCGACTTGAGGTTGCCGATCTACTCGCTGATCGGCGTCCGAAATTGGCTGGTGCCGCAGTCGCGAGACACGGCGAAGACGTTCGCCGAACCAATCCTCGGCGCGTGGGGACTCGATTGCCAGTGGATCGCCGAGCCGTCCGACAAGCCGAAACTTGCGGAGCATTTTCGACGTTGTCAGGCGGCCGGAACTCCTGGTGTCGCCCTGATGGCAGAGGGAGCACCGTGATGCAAACGCTCAACAACAAACCCAACGTCATGCCGGTCGTCGATGCGCTGCGGATTCTGGCCGATCTGTGTGGCGACGATCAGATCGTCGTCACCAATCAAGGCTCGGCGCGCATCTGGCCGAAGCTCCGCCGACGGCCGCTCGATTTTCATTACAACCCATCGACGATGAGCGGTGCGATTCCGCTGGCGCTCGGCTTGGCGCTGGCTCAGCCGCAGCGCGAAGTGCTGGCGATTTCTGGTGACGGATCGTTGCTGATGAGTTTGGGCTCGCTGGTCACCGTCGTCGGCAGTGACGTGACCAATCTGACGGTCGTGTTACTCGACAACGGACTTTACGAAGTGACCGGCGGGCAAGAGACACCGGCCGCACGCTCCACCGTGGATTATGCCGGCCTCGCGCGGTCCGCCGGCTTTCCGTCAGCCGCTGAGTTTCACGATCTCGCGGATTGGCAAGCGCGGGTGGCTGACGTCCTCGCGTTGCCCGGCCCGCGATTCATCCGACTGTTCGTGAGCACTGCGCCGCAGGAGTACCTGACCAGCAGCACGCCACCACTGGTCGAGCAATTGGCCGGGCTACGGATCGCATTGGGGCAGTGACACGATGAATGATTCTGAACTGATCCGCCTTGGTTTTATTGGTGCCGGAGGCATCTGCGAGCAGCGGCATCTGCCGAACCTCGCGAAGATGACGGGTGTCGAATTGGTCGCGGTCTGCAATCGCTCGCCGGAGAGCAGTCGCCGCGTGCAAGAGAAATGGGGATTCGCACGCACGGCCGACGACTGGCGGCAGATCATCGAGGCCCACGACATCGATGCAGTCTTCATCGGAACTTGGC
>CAZILR010000403.1:0-5591 GCA_964539995.1 uncultured Planctomyces sp. | reverse complement strand
TTACGGGGCAAGCTCCGTTGTTTCCGCTGCCCAACGTGGTGCATCTCCCGCACACATGGCTGCCTCTGCACATCTTCGAGCCGCGTTACCGAGCGATGATCGCCGACGCACTGGACGGCGAACGATTGATCGCGATGGCTCTGCTGCGTCCGAATCAAGAGCTGGACTACGAGACCAAGTCAGCCAAGATTCATCCGGTCGTTTGTCTCGGCCGCATTGCCGTCGAAGAGAAGTTGCCCGATGGCCGATTCAATCTCGCTCTTCGCGGAGTGTGCCGAGCACGCATCGAGACAGAACTCGACAACGATCAACCGTATCGCACGGGCAAGCTGACTTTACTCTCCGACTTCTACCCGTCGGAGCCGACCATTGATCGCCAACATCGTCAGCGAGAACTTCTGGCCGGTGCCACCGAAATCTTACCGGAACTGCAATCCGATCCGCTGTTGCACCAACTGCTCGACGCCGAACTGCCGCTCGGAGTGCTGTGCGATGTGCTCGGCCACTCGCTGGGTTTGAGCACGATCGACGCTCAGTTGTTGCTGGACGAGCCGGACGTCGATCTCCGCAGTGATCTCGTCTTGAATCACCTGCGGCAGCGACAGCGAAAAGCTGCGGCGGGAGTCTCATCCGGTTTCCCGCCGGCGTTCAGTCGGAATTGACGGTAAAAAAAGAGGACGGGCAAGTGTGCCCGTCCTCCATGTGCCGCTTCAGACTTCCGAAGTCTTCAAAGACTTCGGAAGTCTTTGAAGACGTGATTAGCCGATGCCCAGCAGCTTGCAGGCTTCTTCGTAGCCGGGAGCGCGGACTCCCTTGTTGTCTAAACGGTCGTAGGAGAATGCGCTGGCGGTCACGCGAGCGAGGGCGGTCAGCTCACGCCACTTGAAGGCCGAACGCATCGTGGCGAATTCTTCGCTCACGGTGCGGTAGTACTTCTCGGCGTGCAAGCGGCCGTCTTCGCTGATGGCGTACTTGAGCATCAGATCGAAGACGCCTCGCGGGGCGTGGCCGAGTTGGCCGTAGCGATGGACAGCGGCACACGCGAGCGTTTGGTTGTTCTCGCGGATCGCACCCTCGGCTTGCTTGAGGATGGCGGCCGGATCTTCGGTGGTGATCTTTTCGAGGTGGTCAGCAAACGGCAGCGGTTGCTTGTGCAAGTCGCCCCCTTGGCCAGCGGTGTGGAACGCGCCGACGATCAGGCTCGCGACTGCGTTGCGATGGTTGCTCGCCTGAGCAATGTGTCGCCACGCATTGGCCGAGTCGGACGCATGCACGCCCTTGGAATCGCCGTGCGTACGAGCGGCCGTGTCTCGCAGGAGCAGCGAGTTCGCGGCCAGCGAGATCGCCTCGCCCACGTCGTCCGGCGAAACACCGTCGGCCAGAGCCGCAGCGACGGCATCAGCGGCTCGTTCGCGGTTCGAGGTGACGATCGTGTTGCTCATGGATTCGACCCAGGCGTCGTCCATGCGGCGCGTGCCCATCGGCTTCGACACGAGTTGATACTGATCCAACAGTTTCGGCAGCACATGACGCACATGCGAGATGCTGTTGATGCGAGCCTCGTGCGCGGGCTTGTCCCGGTCGCACTGGTACTTCTCGCTTTGGACGCAGTACCGCACCGACTGTCGCAGCAACGTGTGAGCGTGCTCCATGCCGGTCACGTTGAGCGTGTCCCAAGCTCGCCACGCCAGAACGACGCGATGCACATCGACCTCGTCTTGCATGGCATATTGCAGATGATTGAACGCCTCGCCGGGTTGGCCCTTGGCGCTGATCGCCGCGAAGGCTTGCTCGGCGGCGTCGAAGTCTACTTTGCGAGAGCACTCGCGAACCGTCTCGCCGGTCGGAGCCGCACCGGCCGCCTCAGCGGCGGCGATCTGATGCAGAGTTTCGTGTTCGTGGTCCTGATGGCCCGAATCCTGAATCCGCCAAGTGTTGCGGTACAGCACTTTGAGCACCGGCAACGGCCGCTGAGCCTCGGGCAGTTCCTTGGACATGTGCCACGCCGGAACGAGAGCCATGAAGGTGTGGAACCCGATGTAATCCTGCCCGCCAAACGCACGAGCATTCGCCAAAGCCGCCGCCGCGACCAACGTCTTCAGTTCGGTCCCCTTCTGAATTTCCTTGACGACCACCGGCAACAGTTTGTCAGACGGTGTCTGCTGCATCAGCGACACGAGCGGCTCCAAACTGCCAAAAGTCAGCCCCTTCGTGGCCTCGGCGGCCATCCCCGTCGCCAGCCCCATTTCGGAAGCCAGCGCCGATCCCACGCTGGCGAGCAACATGCCCTTGCCCACATCGGCCATAAAATTGCGACGGCTGGTCTGATTCATGGTTTGTCTCCTGGTCGAAAGAGTGCGGTTCGGCCGCAAAAAGGGAGTCCGGGGCGAAATTGCCCACAGCCAGAATAACGCGGGGGCGTTACACGCGCCTTCCGTACCGCGACCGTCAGGGAGCGGCCTCGTCCATTGAGTCTGGCCGCTCCCTGACGGTCGCGGTACGGACGGTCTTCATTATTCCACATCCCCCAACTGCTTTCGCAGTCGTTGGAGGACGCGGGATTTGGCGACTCGGATGGTGCCGGATTTCATGCCGAGTTCGTTGGCGGCTTCGGTGGCGGAGAGGCCATCGACGGTGACTCGCCAGAAAGCTTGCCAGGTTTTCGGGTCGAAGTCGTGGCGGATTTTTTCCAGGCCGCGATGGAACAACGCGAACTCCGCCAGCCGTTCGTCGTCTTCGCCGTCAGTTGGTTCACCGTCGCTCGATTCTTCGGAGATGTGCTCCATTTGGAATTGAGCGCCGGAACCTCCGATGGCGACCGGGTTGCGATTCAGGCGGCGGAAGTGGTCGGCCAGCTTGCTGCGCGTGACGGTTCGTAGCCAGCCGCGGAACGTGTCACCGGAGCGATCTTTGCGGAAGCCATCGATGCCGGTCACGACCGCGCGGAAGACTTCTTGCACGACGTCGGGAATGTCTTGCTCGACGATGTTGGTCTTGCGGCACCAGAAGTAGACCAGCGGGGCGTACAGCTCGACCAATTCATTCCACGCGAGATCGTCGCGATGGCGTGCCCGATCCAACAAGCTCGCCGACGTCGGCAGTTTGTCGCCGGACGCTTGCGAAGAGTCGAGTTGTTGAGGCGGTGGCATTTGGTTGCTCGCAAAGTAGCCCTGTCGCTCCGCGACAGGATAGCCAAACGGGCTGCGACGCACATTGCGCGATGGACTTCGCGGAACCATTCCGACCTGATTTTCCAATCGGCTTTCCTCTCGCGGAGCGAGAGGGCTACGTTGAACGCGACCGCGACCGCATGGCCGCGATGATGGCGAAGCCGGTCAACAAGAGCACCGCGCTGCCCATCACGACGAACGCGCTTTGCAGGCCGGCTTGAGTGCGCTCGACGTCGCGATCCAGCGGCCTCGTGATGAGCAACACTCCCACGAGTTCGTTCTCTTTCCAGTTTTTCTTCGGGCTTTGATTATGTGCGTTGTGGCACTTCACGCAGCTTTCCTTCATGAGTTGGCCGCGGGCATATTTCAAAGATGGCCGGTCGTCGATGGTCACGAACCGATGATATTCCAGTTGCTTCGGTAGCGGCGGCTGACGCGAGCGGTCGGTGAGAATTTTCAAGGCCTCGCGCTGAAAGTCGTCCTTCGGGCCGCCGTTCGCTCGAAACGGATATTGGCTGTAAAGCCGGAACTGCAAGCCGGAGTCCCCCTGACTCATGCGTTGGGCCGAGTCGATCGTGAACGTCGCCGGCAGTGGCAGAGCGTTCCGCTTCATCGCGTACTCGTGCGTGACCGCGATGTCTCGCGTGTCGAGCCGCGTCAGCAAGTCGCTGTAGTACTCGTTGGTTCGCTCCATCATGTCCGCTTCCATGCGAGCACTGTCGAGTGCCGTCTCTCGCACGAAATACGACGAGAGGTTTGTGAGATAAACGAACCCGGCCGCCGAGCCGAGCGACACCGCCGCGAACAACGCTGCCGCCACCGGATATCGCCGACACCAATGCCACAGTCGCTCGGCCGGACCGATCGGCCGGGCGGTGATCGGCTCCCCCGCCAGGAAGCGTCGCAAGTCGGCTGCAAGCTGCGCGGCCGTCTGGTAGCGCCGCGCGGGGGACTTCGACATTGCCTTCAAACAGATCGTCTCCAAGTTTTTCGGAACATGCCGCTCCAACTGCCGAGGTGGACGCGGATCGTCTTCGAGCACTTGCAGCAACAGCAACCGGTGCGTTCCTTGAAAGGGTCTCTCGCCGGTGAGCGCTTCGTACAACATGACGCCGAGGCTGTAGACGTCGGTGCGAGCATCGACTGCCTGCAAATCTCCTGCCGCTTGTTCGGGAGACATGTAGGCCGGCGTCCCCATCACTCGGCCGTCGGACGTGATCGACGGATCGCCGGCATCGTTTCGCTTGGCCAAGCCGAAGTCGGTGATGTGCGGCCGACCGGACTTGTCGAGGATGATGTTCGACGGCTTGAGATCACGATGCACAATGCCGTGCTCGTGAGCGTAATTGACCGCGTCAGCCAACTCGGCCACAAACGCTGCGGACTCGCGAAATTCCAAACGTCTCTGCTTGAGTCGCTCTTGCAGCGTGTCTCCGGCGACATACTCCGTGACCAGAAAGCAGACGCCGTCCTCCGAGTGTCCCGTGTCGAACAGCGACACAATCGCCGGATGCGTGAGCGCCGCCGCGCTGCGAGCCTCTCGCAGAAAGCGGCCGACCTCTTCTTCGCTGGCGAATGCTCCAGCTCGCTGCACTTTGATCGCGACGATGCGGTCGAGTTCCACATCTCGCGCGCGAAACACATACCCGAACGAACCGACGCCCAACTCGCTGAGCAGCTCAAACCGTCCCAGCCGACACGGGCCTTCTTGCAGCAGCCGCGCGAGATGCCGCCCGGAATCGAGCGACACTTCCGGTCGCTCGCCGAGCGGCAAGCTGGTCACGGCCGTTCGCGCGCTGGCAAGGACCGGTTCCGGAGTTTGGTCGAGATCGACGGGTCGTGTTGTGGTCTTGTGAGCCAGCTTGGTTAGCAGTTCGTCATCGTGCCCATCGAGCTGATCGAGGGACGCTTGGCAGCGCGAGCAACCTTCGATGTGCCGTCCGATTTGCGCGAGCGACCGCGTCGAGAGCTTGCCGACCAGGAAGGCCGTTAGCTCTTGCTCGGTGGGGCAAATCAGCGGCTCGGCTGGTCGTGTCACAACATCAGCCTTTCCGCATTCGAGCTGCGAATCTGTTTGAGGATCGGTTCCGGCAAGCCGCTTTCGACCAGCTTGAGTTCTGCTGACTCGAAATAGAACAATGGCGAGTGCGAGCCGAACAGGATTCGTTCGGGTGAGACTTGCTCGATGAGCTTTGCCACTCCGGCGACGCTTTCGAGCATCGCGATGTCAAACCAGACTTGGCCGGCCTTGGCCACTTCCGCGACCTTCAGGAGCGGCAACGACCGAAACGCATTCAGCAAGACCAGCCGCAACTTCGGCAGCTTGGCGACGACTGCGGCCAGCGGCTTCGGATCAACATGCGGAATACGATGCAGAGCGTGCTGAGTCCGCTCGTCCTCCATCGACAACACCAGTTGCAC
>CAZILR010000402.1:0-5596 GCA_964539995.1 uncultured Planctomyces sp. | reverse complement strand
TGGCAGGTTGAAAACCTGCCCCACGAGACAAGTCCGTCAGCCGACGTTCGACCGCCGCACGATCCAGCGGGAATGGAAACCGCGACGGCACAATGCGGCCGAGCCACAAATTCAGATCAGTCACAGTCAGCGGGCCGCCTCGTCCGTAGCAGGCGGGGCCGGGATCGGAACCCGCGCTCTGTGGGCCGACGATGAGTTTCACTCCGTCAAAGCCGCAGATGCTGCCACCACCAGCCGCGACGGTTTCGATCGCCAGCATCGGCGCGACGATGCGGACTCCGGCCTTCTTGGTCTCGAACTCGTATTCGTACTCGCCGTCGAACCGCGCGACATCGGTGCTGGTCCCCCCCATGTCGAAGCCGATCGCTTTCGTGAAGCCGGCTTGCTGAGCGACTCGTGAGAAACCGATCACTCCACCGGCCGGGCCGGAGAGGATGCTGTCTTTGCCGACGAAGCGATCGGCGTCGATCAGGCCACCGGCGGAAGTCATGAGGCGGAGGGCGGAATTCGGAGTGCGGAATTCGGAATGCGGAATGCGGTGTTCAATTCCGACTTCCGACTTCCGACTTCCGAGTTGTTCCTTCAGTCGTCCAACGTACTCGCGCAGAATCGGATTTAAGTACGCATCCATGACCGTCGTGTCGCCTCGGCTGACGATCTTGATCAGTGGAGCGAGACGGCTGGAGACGCTGATCTCGGCGAAGCCAAGCTCGCGAGCGATCCGCTCGACGATCTGTTCGTGTTCGGAATTGGCGAACGAGTGCAGCAGACAGATCGCGAGCGAGTCCTGTCGGTTGAGCGACTGAAGTTGGCGACGTACTTCGGCTTCGTCGGGAGCCTTCAGCACTCGGCCGTCGGCGTCGAGGCGTTCGTCGATTTCGAGCACGTCAGCGAACAGCGGTTCGGGTTTGACGATGTCCAGATCGAACAGTCGCGGTCGATCTTGGTTGGCGATCAGCAGGACATCGGCGAAGCCCTTCGTGGTGACGAAGACCGTGCGAGCACCTCGTCTCGTCAGCAGCGCGTTCGTGCCGCGCGTCGTGCCAAGCCGGACGCTCACGTTGGGAATCGGCTGATCGCGTCGCAGGCCGAGCGCCGTCCGAATCGCCAAGATCGGAGCTTCTTCACCGGCGGAGAGTTCGTAGCGTGTGCCCGGCCCGATCGAGTCGGGGAGTAGTGTCGCGGTTTCGAGAACGCCGAGTCGTTGGTGAAACGCGGCGACCTTGCTGGCAAGGATCGTCTCGCCTTGTTCGTCCAAAAAGCGGATGTCGTAGCCGAGCCAAAAGTCGGGGGCATCTTGTTTTCTCAGCGGATCGACCAGGCGGTTCGTCCCTTGCCGGTCTTCAATCTGCCCTTTCGTCACGCCGCTGCTGAGCACTTTGATCGGCCGCAGCTCGCCGTCGGGGGATCGAGCGATGCAGTCGGTGAACGTGCCGCCGACGTCGATCGAGAATTCCCAAGGGGCAGATTGCGTCACAGTCACGTCCCTCAAACGGCGATCAGTTTCCACCAAACTAACCCGAAGCGCCAGCGAGGGCGAGCGAGCCAGAACGCACTGACGCCGCGCGATGCCGCGTGAAGCGTACGCCCTCGCTGGCGCTTCGGGTTAGTTTGGCAGCAGTCCTCGCAGGTTCTTCTCGATGTTCTCGCAGATCAACTTGAGCGGCAGATCGTTCTCGTCGGTGCCGAACGGGTCTTCGATCTCGACGCCGATTTCCTCGACGCCGAGCATGACGTACGAGATCAACATCGTCGCCGGGATCGTGGCCCAGCCGAAGTCCTTGACGATCGCCAGTGGCATCGTCGCGAGGAAAATGATCAACGCTCGCCGCAAGTGAACCATGTACGCGAAGGGGAGGGGAGTGTTGTGGATTCGCTCGCACGCCCCCAGCGAATCAATCAGCCCGCTGATGACTCCGTCGAACAGCGATTGTTGAATGTCGCTGATCAGCCCTCGTTGGCGGGCGGCCTCGACTTGCTCGGTCATGCGGCGGGAGACCGCGAGGGGAACGTGCTCGGCTTGTTCGGTGAGTTTGACTTCTCCTTTCGGCAGGTCGTCGGTGTCGCAGCCGATGTCCTTCCAGTCGAGCAGCCGATAGCGCACCGACCACGGAAAGACCATCGTCCAGCGGAGCAAGCGTCGCGTTAATTCGGCATCCTCTTTGAGGAACGTGGTCGTCAGCCGTCCGAGATTGCGGCTGTCATTGACGATGCTCCCCCAAAGCTTGCGGCCTTCCCAAAACCGGTCGTAGCTGGAGTTGGTGCGAAACACGAGCAGCAGGCCGAGCACGGCCCCGATGAGCGTGTGGCCGTGCAGCGGGATCGACGGAGAGAAACGCCAGGCGACTTCGTAGAAGCGGTTGCGCGGCGTGGCATTGTCGAACAGATGCGGTATCGATTGTCTCTGCGCTAAGCGTTGGTTGATCCAAAGCTGATGTTTTTGCCCTGCATGGAACCAGGCGACAACGATCGCCGACCACAACACGCAGATCACGATGCGTGCGAAAATCTCGCGCAGCATCGAGCCTTTGATATCGAGCAGATGACTTCGCCAGTGATGTGGGTCGTATTGGATCATCTTGAACTTGAGCTTTCCGATTTGAAATTTCAAAGGCGGTGCCCGCCAAGTCACTTGGCGGCCGGACCGATCGCGGGCTGAGTCCACGCTCGCTCGAACTCGTCAACTTCGGACGGGTTCGGATGTTTGCGAGACGACGTCACGCGGGCGCGGACGTAGAGTTCGTCGCCGGTAAACCGGTAGCTGGCGGTGGTGCCTTCGACTCGTGCCAGAACCTTGCCGATGTCGTCGCTGTAGCGGCGAGTGGCTCGGATTTCTTTCCCCTCTTTGTCGAGCACCGGCTCGCTCTTGGAATCGAAGCCGCGTCGAGTGCCGAGGAATTCGATGGTGTATTTCACGTCGGAGTCGGCTTTGATGGCGACGTCGAGGCCGTTGGTTGACGACGTGACTCGGTCAAGAGTCACGCCGCTGGACGAATAAAACCGTCCGGCTTCCATCGCGGCGATCAGGCTTTCGGGAGTCAGCTTCTCGGACAGGACCATCACCCAGCCACGGCCCGGTTCGGAGGCTCGGCTGGGGATGTTGTGGTAGGCGTGGCCGTCGTCGGTGCCGAGGCCAAACAGCGGCGGCATCTTCAATTCGCTGAGGCGGAACGAATTGATGATGTCCCAGATTCGCTCGACGGAGGCGTGCTCTTTGTTGCCGGAGTTGTTGACTCCGGGATGGCCGTTGTAGACCTCGAAGAAGTTCTCGCCACGAATCCGCATCAAATCCTCGGCGGTGACTCCGTAGCCGAAGTTCGGATGATTCAGATGAATCATCATCGGCTGCCCAGTGCGTTCCCGTTGCGCGATCAAGGCGTCGGTGTTGTTCTGAATGGTCTCGGCCACGCTGTCGCCGTGTCGCGGAACGACCAATTCTTTGACGTTGTTGGCGTTCATGTGGATCGGCAACTTCTGGAAAGAATCGCTGACCTCCTCCCCCTGGATGAGCAGAAACTTGCCCGGCTCATTGAAGCGGTCGGCGACTTCGCGGAACGTCTTCAGCCGCGTTTCGAGCTTGTCGTCGGTCTTGCGTTCCTCGACCCAGCCAGCGTCTGGAAACTTCTGCTTGAGTTTGTCGAACGCCTTCTGCTTGCCCTTTGATTTCTCGACGTCGATCCAGCGTTCCTTGTCGGCCAGGACGTTGTGATCGGTGAAGCCCAGGAAGTCGTAGTTGTGCTCGCGATACCACAACGCAATCGCTTCGTGGTAGTCATCGCCGTCGCTCCACAGCGAGTGCGTGTGCAAGTTGCCTCGATACCATTTCAGTGGCCCAGCCGCCTGCAACGTCTGAGCGCTCGCCGGTGTGGGAGTTCGATCGCTCAGAGCCATCAAGCTGAGCAAGGCCAGCGTCACCGCAGCGGACAGCAACAGTGGTCTCCAGGTTTGGGCGTGTTTTTCGGCGGGCATCGGACGGTCTCCGCAGGAGAAGTTCAGAATGAGCGGGCATGGTAGCGAGGCTCGGTCACGATCCCAGCGTGCGGCCCTTCGCGCCGCTGAGGCGATCTGCCACAACGCCGGACTTCCAGAGATGAAAGGAAGCACTGTGGGGAGTTGGGGACCAGGAATCTTTGACAACGATGCAGCTCGCGATCACTTGTTTGAAGTGACTCGTGAGCTGGCGGAGCAGATCGATCAAGCTCTCGCCGATGCTGTTTCGTTGAAGCTGGTGGGGAAGGGGACCGACGCCGAGTTAGCAGAGGTGCTCGAAATGGTGTTGCCGAACATCGAGATCATGTGCGTGCTGCACGAGTCGCTCGGCGGTGGCTTCTTGCCGGAGCCGGAGTCCGCCGCAGAGTGGCAGTCGCAATTTGAGCAACTCCAGCCGGATGACTCTGCGGATCGCCGCGAGGTCATCCGCATGACGTTTGAACGGCTGCAGCGACTCGCGCAGCAATGTTGGGAGGAATGACCCTCATGGCCGAGACTTCATCAACTCCGATTCGTCGCCGCGTCCTGTTTCAGGGCCGAGTGCAAGGGGTCGGCTTTCGGTACACGACGGCGTCGATCGCTCGACGTCATCCGGTGGTCGGCTTCGTTCGCAACCTGCCGGACGGCTCCGTCGAGCTAGTCGCGGAAGCGGACCCATCCGTGCTCGATCAATTTTTGGCGGACATTGCCTCAGAGTTCGCCGGTAACATCCGCCAGCAAGAGGTTCACGAGGCTGTCCACGACGAAGATTTTGCGAGGTTCGAGATTCGGCGATGATCGTGGCCGATGCCTCCCGCATCGGTTTTTGCCGCAGATGCGAGACGCATCTGCCACTTTATGTCGAATTCCACCGCTTTTCTTCGGGGGCCGGCTTCTGTAGATTTCTCGCCCAACGCGGTGGGCTGGATTGGACGTAAGGTCGCCGTGTCGTTGTCATTTCGGATTATTTCGCACGTTTTGGACAGTCAGTGAGGCATGATGTCGTCGCTTGTTTGGCTCTCTTCGACGGTGTTGGCGGCCGAGGCTTTGCCAATCGCTCCCGGCAAGGATTCCTACGCCTGGGGCGCAACCGGGTTGGTCGTCGGTTTGCTGCTGGCCGGTTTGTTCGTCTTCTTGTACATGACTCGGACGGGAGTCATCGCTCGCGCGACCACGAAGGAAGCGATCCGACAGCCGGTCTTTCTGCTGCTGCTGGGCATGGGTGCGTTGCTGCTGGTCGTCAATACGTTTCTGCCATTCTTCTCGCTAGGCAGCGACATTAAGATGCTGAAAGACTGCGGGTTGATGACCCTGCTGTTTTCCGCGCTGCTGCTGGCGGTCTGGACGGCCAGCACGAGTATTGCCAGCGAAATCGAAGGCAAAACAACGATGACGCTGCTGTCCAAGCCGATCAATCGGCGACAGTTCATCGTGGGGAAATACGTCGGCATCGTGAACGCGACGCTCTGTTTGTTGGTGCCGCTGGTGGTCTTGTTCTGCGTGCTGCTGCTCTACAAGGTGGGCTACGACGCTCGTGAGAGTTCCAAGGAAATCCCAAGCTGGTTCGAGGACCGCAGCCTGAACGCCGACCGCCTTAAAGAGGCGTTGCAGATTATGCCCGGCATTC
>CAZILR010000401.1:0-5606 GCA_964539995.1 uncultured Planctomyces sp. | reverse complement strand
CGCTGCCACGGCGTGAAGCCCAGCACTTTCGCAGTGCCGGAAGTCGGATAGATCAATCCGCTGAGCAGCTTCAGCGTTGTGGTCTTGCCGGCTCCGTTGGGGCCGAGGAACGCAACCATTTCCCCTTGGCGGATCGAGAAGCTGACTCCGCCGACCGCAGTCACGGTTTTGTATTCGCGGCGAAACAAGCTCTTGAGCGATGCGGCCAAGCCCTCGCGTTTTTGGAACACGCGATAGACCTTCGTGAGGTCGCGAACTTCAATGGCGTTGGGAGCATCGGCGGCAGGTGTCATGAGTGTTATCGTAGAGGCCGTCAGCGGTGGACAGTAGGCATCGCAGCCGTGTCGAACTCAACAGTGTGAATGGAAAATGAAAAATGAAAATTGAGAAATGCAAAATGCAGGTGTGGCGAGCGGGTGTGTCCGGCCTGCTGATGTTGGCGGCTGGAGTGGCGTTCGCCGAGGAACCGAAAGTGCCGAACGCCGCGAGGTCGGTGCATCTCGGTTTTCCAGCTCCCGATGCGACGGTCTTTTACAACGAAGTGACTGTCGAGGAGTCGGTGCCCGGCAGCTACTTCATGGTCTGTGGATTCAAACACGGTTACTTCGGCATTCAAGAATTGAGCGGGCCGGAGGACAAAGTCGTGTTGTTCTCGATTTGGGATCCGGGCGATCAGAACGATCCGAACTCGGTCCCGGCCGATCGGCGGGTCGAGGTGTTGCACAACGACAAAGACGTGCGCGTCGGCCGCTTCGGCAATGAAGGGACCGGAGCGCAGTCGTTCTACAAGTTGAAGTGGAAGATCGGGCAGACGTATCGCTTCTGTGTGAAGGCGACGGCGGAGAAGCCAAAGACGTCGTTTGCGGCATACCTGTGGCTCGATGAATCGAACGAGTGGAAACATCTCGCGACGTTCCGCACGCAAACCGGCGGCGAGCCGTTGCGCGGGTTGTATTCGTTCCTCGAAGACTTTCGCCGTGACGGCCGCAGCGCGAAACAGACTCGGCGAGCGACCTTCGGCAATGGCTGGGTACAGACGACAAACGGCGATTGGGTCGCGCTGACCAAGGCCCGCTTCACGGGTGATGTAACACCGCTCGACAACATCGACGCGGGAGTCAAGGAGCGCCGCTTTTGGCTGACGACGGGCGGAGACGTGACGAATCATGTGCCGCTGAAGTCGATGCTGTCGTGGACGCCGGTCGAATTACCGCTGAACCCCTGACGTGGCGTTTCGGCAACACGTTGTTGTCGAGCATCATTCGTGTCGCGGTCCCGCAACACGGAGCCGTCGAAAGTGCGAGGACGGAGCTTGATTGAGTGCGGCACGCGGCTTGCCTTGCTCAGAAGGAATGCCGCATGTCCCGAAATCACCGCTGACGGAATTCTCGCCGAGGCCGGGCGAGACCGTGTCGAGCCACATGCTGTCAGTCCGCGAAGCGGTCGATGTCACTCGTCCCCATCAACTGCGGCATTTGTGGCATTCCCTGTGGTCACGCACTCCGCGAGCGTCGTTTCGGCAGACCCCCGAATTTCTGGAAGCGTCGCTCGCAACTCCACGTTCGATTACGCGACTTGATTCGCCGCTGGCCACCGATCGCTGGCGATTTCTGATCGTGTCGGCGTGGCAAAGACCCATCGGAATCGTGCCGTTCCGCGAGCGTACGGTTCGGCGAGCATTCGGATCCATTCGAGTTCTCTCTGCCCCAGAGTCGCCTTGGGGTGATTTCCCAGGGCCAGTGGGACCGCATCCCGCAACAACACTGACCGCCGCAGTGCAACATCTTCAGGAGCGAGACGACTCGTGGAACATGCTGGAGCTTCCAGAGGTCGCTGCGGACGGCGTTGAGCCGACTCGCGTGCCGCAAGCGTTCAACTCGCATCGAGCCATCATTCGGAAGTCGCAGCGGGAATTGCTTGGCTTGGAACTTCCAGCGACGTTCGGGCAATTCTGGGCTGACCGCGATGCCGCCGCGAGACAGCGCTGGCGAGACCTGGAGGCTCAGCGGTCGATCCGGCGCGATGAGCAGTTCATTCGCTTCCGACCTGGCGGAGCGTTTCACGGAGACACCGAACGCGATTGGGAATTCCTCGGCCAACTCGAACGGGTCGTGCGAATGCAAGACGGAACGCCTCATGCGGCTCGCAGCCGGGAGTTGTTCGAGCGATTACGGGACACGCACGCGCAGGCCGTCGATGCGGGGAGCGCGGATGTCGCGATGTGGCTGAGCAATTCACGCCCGGCGGCGTTCGCGTACAACTTTCATTGCCGGTCGCGCGTCGAGACCGCGCTGCTGCTGGCCGATCCGAGTATCCCACACGCGACCGACCGGCTGATCGGCATGATGCTCCGTGACGAGATCGCTCGCGGCGACTCGTGGCATTTGTTCCTGCCGAACAGCGTCCAAGGCACGACCGTTGATCACCGTTTGTGGCGACCGACCGAATTGCGCGAGATGACCGTGACTCACGACCGCCGCGCAACAATTCGCTCGCGGTTGCAACGCTGGTTCGCCGGCGACCGGCGAGTTACTTCAACGTCTCGTTGCTGAACTTCGCGATCTCGGAACCGATGAATTTCAGGATGCCTTCGTCGAACCGGGTTGATCCAGTCACGCGGCCGTTCTTCGCATCCAGCTTGGTCTCGATCGTGTCCTTGCCCTCTTTCAGGACATCCAGAGCGAGCTTGCGATGCACCGCACGCTCCTTCTTGTCCTTGAGGTCCGCGTCGGACAGCTTCACCTCGGATGGCTTCGCGTCCAATCGAACTCGCCGAGCATCGACCAACTCCATCCACGGACCGACACGGTAGAACAACGTCAGAAAGTTGCTGGCCAGCGCGGCGTTCGGTTGAGCTGAATCGGCGATCGCCTTCTTCAGTGGATCAAGCGATTTCGCACCGACGGCAACCCACCAGGCCTTTGGGCCGGTTGCCACAAAAACCGGAGCGTCCTTGCCGAAGAGCAACTCGAGGTCTTCATGGTTGCCCGGAGTCGCTACTGTGTGAATCGCGTAGTCGCCCACCTTTTCGACATCGAACTGAACCTTGTATCCACCGTTGATTTTCGGGAGCTGCTCCAGAATTCCTTTCACAGCGGTCCCGTCTTTGGCCTTCAGAGCGAAGAGGAGATTCGCCTTCTCACCAGCGGGCTGAGAGACTTCGACCAAGCCATCCACGACTCCTTCGTTGACTCCGTCTTCGAGCATGTCGAACCAGACTTTCCATGCCTGTTTACGAGCCGTTTTCTGCTCGTCCGTGTAATCCTTCGAGGCGGCGATCTTGGCATCCGCGCTGGCGCGAAAGAGCGGCATGGCTCCCAAGAAGTTGGACTTCCGAAATCCATCCAGCGGGAAATGAATGCGTCCGCTGAGAGTCGCGTCTTTACTGCGCGGGACGCCAGAGAACATTCCCGGCGCTTGGCCCAGCAGCTTCGCGCTGGAGTCTAAATCGGAGCCGGGAATCGCTTCGAGTTCCAGGTCCAGCCGAGCCTCCTTCTTCGGAGCGTCCGTCGTCCAGCCAAGCGTCAACTCGGAGGATTCGGAAACGAAACGGCTCAACTCACTGAGGTTGTGATCGAGGAACGCCTTCTGCACCGCGAACTCTTCAGGCAGCGCGTCAGCGGCCTGCTTCAATCCGGCGATCAGTTCGTCCTTGACCTTCTGAAAGTCCGCCGCGCGAGCCTTGATCGAGTCCGCGTCGGCTTTGTCATTTTTGAGCAGCATGCCGACGTCGTATTTCTTCGCGAGCAGCGCGAGGACGACCTTATCCTTCATCGGGTCGCTCAGGTTGGCGGGAAGCAGCGCACGCTTTTTAGCGATCGCCGCATAATTGATCGGTGTGGCGAGGATTCGCAGAAAGCCATTGAAGGCCGATCCGGCAATCTCTTTTTCGCCGCCGCCAAGCTGATAAAAGTTGGCGACCAACTTCTTCGATTTGATGCCGATGCCATCAATGTTCCGCAGGAACTTCTCGCCGAGCGGCTTTCCCGGAACGACTTGCAACGGAAAGTACGCCCGCACATCGGACCCGGTGGGGGTCACTTGGATTTCAAAAATCGCCGGCTTCGAGGTGTCGGTACCAGCAAAAATCTCGGCCAGGAAAGACTCCAGAAGCTTCCAGCCTCGCACGCCTTGCGGCCCCGCCAGTTCACTCAAGAATTTGAGATCGGCGGAAAGTTCATCACCTGACAGCAGTGCCGCACGAATTTCTGGAGCATGCGCCGGTGTGGTGGACTGGGCGAAAAGCGATTGCTCCGCCAACCCCAACGAACAACACAGAGCCAATACAACGAGGTGGATTGTTTTCACGGGAGGACTCCTTCCAACGGCAATTCTCGGTTGAGCCTGTTCGGACTTCCGGCCAAACCCAACGACGGTGCCAAGCCAAGTAGGTGGACCCGTTCCATGGGTCGGCGGATTCTAGGGCGATTAGGAAAAACGGGACAAGACGGGTTCGTTCAGTCGGAGGCCCAGCGTCGCCTGTGATGAACTCGCGAAGCGGCCGAACGGCAGACAATCGCGAAGGCGAACTCCGACACGGTCACATCACTCGCTCCAGCACCAAACAGGCGTTGTGGCCACCGAAGCCGAAACTGTTTTTCAAGATTCGACGAATCAGCATCGGCCGCGCTT
This sequence comes from uncultured Planctomyces sp., assembly GCA_964539995.1. Lineage (GTDB taxonomy): Bacteria > Planctomycetota > Planctomycetia > Planctomycetales > Planctomycetaceae > SXKJ01. Next base: position 974 of record CAZILR010000401.1, on the reverse strand, counting down.
CGTGAGGCACATAATCGAGGTCACAGCCCTCATCGGGATTGTCGAGATTGATCGTCGGCGGCGCAACTTGATTCTGCAACGCAAGCACGCAGGCGACGAGTTCCACTCCGCCCGACGCGCCCAACAAATGTCCCATCTGGCTCTTGATGCTCGATACCGCAATCTTGCGGACATGCTCTCCAAAGACGGTCTTGATGGCGAAGGTCTCGGCTTTGTCTCCCAGCGGCGTGCTGGTGCCGTGAGCATTCACATAGTCGATGTCGCTCGGATTGATCTTCGAGTCTCGAATGGCACCTTGCATGGCGCGAGCGGCACCGCGGCCTTCAGGGTCCGGCGCGGTCATGTGATTGCCATCGGCCGACATGCCGTAGCCCAGAATCTCGGCCAGCATCGGAGCACCGCGTTTCTTGGCGTGCTCGTATTCTTCAAGAACTAGAACTCCCGCTCCCTCAGCGATGACGAATCCGTCGCGGTCTTTGTCCCACGGCCGGCTGGCTCGTTCAGGCTCCTCGTTGCGAGTAGACAACGCTGCCATGCGTGCGAAGCCGGATAACCCCATCGGCGTGATCGCAGCTTCGCTGCCGCCCGTGATCATCACGTCGGCATGATCGAGTTGAATCAATCGGAACGCGTCACCGATAGCGTTCGTGGCCGATGCACACGCGGTCGCGACCGCGCTGTTCGGGCCGCGCAATTGCCAATTCACGGAGATATTTCCGCTGGCCGCGTTGACCATCAGCTTGGGAATCATGAATGGCGAGACACGCGACGGGCCACGGTCGAACAATTGATTGTGCTGCTGCTCAATTTCTTGCAGGCCGCCGATGCCGCTGCCGATCAACACGCCATTTCGGTATTGATCGCCTTGTGAGAAATCCATGCCCGACTGCCGTATCGCCTTGGCGGCAGCGGTCATCGCAAACTGAACGAAGCGATCCAGACGCTTAACGTCCTTGGCGTCGATCGGCATGTGC
>CAZILR010000400.1:0-5609 GCA_964539995.1 uncultured Planctomyces sp. | reverse complement strand
GTGCTGGCCACGCGGGGCGATTCGTATGATGGATGTTGGGGCCGGTTTTCAACCTGCCGGTCCAACAACGGAAGTTTGAAAACATGCCCCACGAAAGGGACATCACATGGCGAAAGCATTCGGCGTTGATCTCTCGAAGGCCATTGGCACGAGCAGCGTGCCGTCGCTGAATGCGTTGCCAGCGATTGTCCCGCTGAAGCGGCGCGGATCGAAAGTCGGTCGGCCGGGCTTGCCGCCGACGATTCGGGGCTTACCGTGGTCGAAGATGTTGCGGTCGTTCCGTGAAAAGTCCGCGTGAATCGAAAGCCATGTGATGTTGCCGTCCTATTTGTTGCGCGTGCTGGTCATCGCGGTGGCTCTTGGCTGTGTCCCGCTGAGACTCGTTGCAGACGAGGCCGTTGACGAGTCGGCGGTGCGACGTTGGGTTGTGCGACTGGATGCGGATCGCAAGGCAGACCGAGAAGCGGCAAAAAAAGAGCTCTTGAAACTAGGGCCGGCGGCGTTGAAGTGGCTGCCAGAACCGGAATCGCTCGGCAGCCGCGCGACGGTGGAAGCTCTTCGCGAGGTGCGTGCGAAGTTGGAGCGACAAAAGGCGGAAGAGTCGGTCCACGCGACTCGGCTGGCGTCGGTTGGCTCGCAGTCAGTTGGAGAGATGTTGCAACGGCTGACAAAAGAAACTGGCAATGTGATCGTGACCGACGATCTGTCGAAAGAGCTGTTGTCGAAGTCGGTGGAGTTGCCCGAACGACCGACGTTTTGGGACGTGATTGAAGCGACGTCGAGACAACACGAATTGAATTGGTCGTTCACCGGCTCACCGGCACGGTTTCGGCTGCTTCCGATGAGCACAGCGGCGAATGATGAATCGCCGCGAGCAGTCTTGGCGACGACGCAGTCCAAAGCGTTTCGCGTCGCGTTGAAGTCGATTCGTGAGCGAACGATCGTCGGCCAAGATTCCGGGCCGCTGCTACGGTTGGAATTGGACGTGATGTCGGAGCCTCGGTTGCGGCCGTTGTTCTTGAAGTGCTCGGCGGCAGATGTCGCGGTGAGCGGTGCGATAAAGTCCACGAAAGACGAACTGCGCTGGCAACCGTACTCACCCGATGCGAAGTTGGAACTGACTTTCGGACAGGGGCGGCGACAGATGTCGGTGCCGATCGACTTCCGGCGACCGGAAGGAGATTGGACATCGCTGTCGGTGTCCGGCAAGTTGCAGGTTGAAACGGCGGCCGGCGAAGAGCCGCTGGAATTTCCCGCAGGAGCGGAAGCTCGGAACGTGTCGCGGCGGCGTGGCGGCGTGACCGTCAAAGTGTTGCGGTGGGAATCGGTCGCCAGCACGAAGGACAACGGTTTGGACGTGACTGCGCTCGTGACCTACGACACCGGCGGACCAGCGTTCGAGTCGCATCGCTCGTGGATGCTGTTCAACGTGGCGGGCCTCGTCCGAGCCGGAATGATGCCGACCGAAAAACCCGCGAGCGGCTTGGCGATGAATGACGTGAACTTGCTCAAGCCGACGCAGATCGACAGCGACGTTCAACCGGACGGCAGCATCGCGGTGACGTATCGCTTCGAGAAACTCCCGCTTCCGGCCGGCGAGTACCGCTTCCGGTATGTGGCCCCGACGCTGATCCTCGACGTGCCGCTCGAATTTGAACTCCGCGGCGTTCCGTTGCGAAGTGGACGTTGAAGACGCGAGGATGTTGCTCAACCGAACCTGCGAGCCGGCTGACGCTGCCCGGCTGGCCTGAATGTGATGCCGATGCCGCTACCGTTGATCCACTCGCTCGATCCTCCGCCCGATGTCGCAGAGACATTGCACCGGTTCGCGGATTGGCCGAACGTCGTGCTCTTCGACAGTGCCTCGCGACGGCCAGAGTTGGGACGGTATTCGTTTCTCGCCGCCGATCCGTTTGAATTCGAGGAATTGTCGTCGGTGCCGTTCGGAGTCGATCCGTTCGCTCGATTGCGTGAGTGGTCACGACGTTTCACGAGCGAACCGGTGCCTGAGCTGCCTCCATTTCAAGGAGGGGTGGCCGGATTGTTGTCGTATGAGTTGGGTGGCGCGTGGGAACAACTGCCTCGACCCGCCGTCAACGAATTCGATCTGCCGTGGCTAGCGGTCGGGTTGTACGACTGGGTGATCGCGTGGGATCACGAACTGGACAAAGCGTGGATCATCTCGCACGGCTTTCCGGCCGAAGGAGTCGAACGCGAATGCCGCGCGCTCGAAAGGATGCAGGCCGTGATCGCTCGGCTGAACGTGGGGCAGGTTTTCAACCTGCTCGTCTCGGAAAGGCAGGTTGAAAACCTGCCCCACCCGTTCACACGCAGCACCTTCGATGCGGGCAGTAGCAACTTCTCGCGAGACGATTATCTCCGCGCCGTTGAACGAGTCATCGAGTACATCCGCGCCGGCGACATTTTTCAGGTGAACCTGTCACAGCGGTTGCTGTTTCCCGCTCGCGAGGACGCGCTGGCGTTGTACTTGCGTTTGCGACAGCTCAATCCAGCGCCGTTTGCGGGCTACTTCGCTCACGATGATTGGACGATTGCCAGCGCCTCGCCAGAGCGATTCGTGAACGTGCAAGACGGCGAAGTTGAGACGCGGCCGATCAAAGGGACTCGGCGGCGACGCCATCGCCCGGAAGCGGACCTCTTCACCGAAGACGAACTGCGCGAGAGCGAAAAGGATCAAGCCGAAAACGTGATGATCGTGGATTTACTCCGCAACGATCTATCGAAGGTTTGTTCTCCCAGCTCGATCCGTGTGCCAAGTTTGTGCGCGGTCGAGACCTACGAAACGGTTCAGCATCTGGTTTCGGTGGTTCGCGGTACACTCGATCGAGATTCGACGGGCCGGCAACTTGATGCATGGGATTTGTTGGCGGCGCTGTTTCCCGGAGGCTCGATCACCGGTGCTCCCAAAGTTCGTGCGATGGAGATCATCGCCGAGCTGGAACCAACCGTGCGCGGCCCGTACTGCGGCAGCATATTTTATGTCGGCTTCGATGGTCGCTTCGACAGCAACATTCTGATTCGGACCTTCACTGTTCACCGAGGCTGGATTCAATGCTCAGTCGGAGGTGGCATCGTCGCGCAATCGGACCCAGCCGCTGAATACGAAGAGACGCTCCACAAGGCCGCCGGCATGTTGCAAGCCCTCACCCCTAACCCCCATTCCCTTGCCCCATGATTCTGCTGATCGACAACTACGACAGCTTTGTCTTCAACCTCGCTCGCTACTTTCGCGAGTTGGGTCATGAGGTCTCTGTCGTGCGCAACGATCGAGTCACTGTCACCGAAGTGGCCGCAATGCGACCAGCGGCGATCGTGTTGTCGCCAGGGCCATGCACTCCCAACGAATCCGGAATCTGCGTGGACGTCGTGCGGCAATTGGGGCCGAGCATTCCGTTACTGGGTGTGTGCTTGGGACATCAAACGATCGCGGCGGCTCTGGGTGGGGAAGTCGTCCGAGCGGCTGAGCCAATTCATGGCCGAACATCCCTCGTTGAGCATGACGCCCGTCGTCTCTTCAATGACTTGCCGAATCCGCTGACAGCGACTCGGTATCACTCGTTGATCGTCTCCGAAGACACGCTGCCGGCCTGTTTGAGGCCGACCGCTCGAACACGAGATGGTGTTCTGATGGCCTTTGAACACGCCGATTGGCCGACGTTCGGAGTCCAGTTTCATCCGGAGTCGGTGCTGACTACCGGCGGACATCGGTTGCTTCAGAACTTCTTGGATCTGGCCGGAATTTCCCTCGCAAATCCATTGATCCCTGGCGAACTCGATCGTCTGGAACAGCTCGTCCGTCAGACATCGGCAGTCAAGAATTGGGAGACCGTCGGTCCGCTCCATTGGTAACGCTTGATCCTGTGGAGACCGCGCAGCACATGCGACTCATTGGAATCGACGCTGCCAACTTTGCCCACTTTCACCAAGTGGCCTTGCCCGACGAGCAGTGGGTGCAGCTTCGGCAGAACCGGCAGAGTCAATCTGATTTTCTCGCTGCTCAAGGTCGATAGAACCAGAAGCGGGACACTCGCATAGGGCAAGCTGTTCATGACGAACGGCGAGAGATGCCGGACGACACTCGTCGAACGGTTTCTGAGTGAGGTGAGAAGATGCTGCGTAATCGACTGCTTTGTGGCTCGGCCATTTCCGCCGGGCTGTTGATCTGGGTGAGCCTGTCGGCGATCGGCGCGAGCAAGCCCGATGTCTGGAAGCACGACTTCACGGACGCCGCGAAAGACGCCAAGCAATCAGGGCGTCCGCTGCTGATTCACTTCGGCGCAACGTGGTGCCCTCCGTGTCGCCAGATGGAAAAGGATGTCCTACACCATGCCGACGTGCGCGATCTGCTGACGCGCAACTTCGTCGCCGTCATGGTCGATAGCGATCAACATCCCGAATTGATTCAGCAGTTCGAGATCAAAAGCCTTCCGACCGACGTGGTGATCGCTCCCGACGGAGTTGTCCTGCCGAAAATGGAAGGTGGCCGTGATCGCAAAACGTACTTGGCTCAGATGCGGCATGTTCTGGAGCAGATGCCTGCTCGAAGCGATGAGTCGGGATCACAGATCGCACAACAGCCAACCACGCGGCCAGAAACTCCACAGCCGGGGACTCCCGCTCCGGATCGCTCACAAGAGGAACGGATCACGACGAAATTGATTCCCGGAACCCCGCGCGTGGGTGAACCTGTCAGCGAAGAGTCACCAGCACCGGTCGAGAAACTGCTCGTCGGTCTGGATCGTTTTAGCCCGGTTGCACTGGCGAAGCATCGCCAATGGCGCAAGGGAAAGACGGAACTCGCCCTCGTCTATCAAGGGGTCGTCTACTTGCTGTGCGACGAGGACGAATATCGTGACTTTCAAGCGGACCCCGGCAAGTACGCGCCACGATTGCTCGGCTGCGATCCGGTCGTTCTATGGACTTCGGATCGAGCCATCCCCGGCAGCACACAGTTCGGAGCGTACTTCGATGGCGAATTGTTTCTGTTCGCGTCACCGGAAAATCGCGACCGTTTCAAATCCAGCCCGACGCTCTACACGAAGCCACAGCATGTGCTGAAAGTCGATCAGATCGACGGCCCACGCTGGCGCTGAATCTCGCACCCCACGATAAACTCGCGGCATGAACCCGCTGAAAACGTCTCCAGCGACGCATCGCAATGCGTGAATTCTCTCGCTTGGCGTTTCGATAAAACGCCCGCTATCATCCGCCCCCCCTTCCAGGGTGAACGCCACGAACGTCTCAGGAATTTGCATCGGAGAGGTGACAGAGTGGCCGATTGTGCTGGTCTCGAAAACCAGTGTACCCGCAAGGGTACCGAGGGTTCGAATCCCTCCCTCTCCGCTTGACCCCTAAAGGCACGTCGTAGGTGGTTAATTAATAATCACTTACGGAGTGCGTTTTGGGCTTGTCCCAGTTACTGGGACAAGGACTGAGACAATCCGAAGCGTTTAGTAAAGGGTTCATGTCTGTAGTCCAGCGGTTGCTTGTCTCACTCGCGTTCTCGTTCGTTGTGTGGATCTTCTCCTTGCTGCCCGAGGCCGTCATCGACGCCGGGTTCATGATTCATTGCGGGCCGACCATCGGCC
>CAZILR010000399.1:0-5612 GCA_964539995.1 uncultured Planctomyces sp. | reverse complement strand
ATCCGGCCGCAGCGGCCGAAGTTGGCTTGCACTTCGTCGAGAATGAACGCGATGTCGTGTGCTCGGCAGAAGCGTTGCAGCAGTTGTAGGTACGCGGCCGGTGGATGAAAGCTGCCGCCTCCGCCGAGATACGGCTCGGTAATCAGGCAGTTGAGACGATTGCCGTACTCGGCCCAGACCTTCTCCAGTTCGTTGACGTACGGCGCGGGATCGAACGTCACACCGTACTTGCTGACATCATCGACTTCGGCCATCGGGAAGGCGATGAACTTCACGCGCGGGTCGCGGTCGTGATCGGTCTCGCAACCGGTGACGGCTCCGGCGAGTCCCTTCTTGCCGTGAAAGCCGTAGCGCGTCGCCAGGATGATGTCTCGCGATTCGTCTCGATGCAGACAGGCCCACAACGCTTTCTGCACCGCCTCGCTGCCGGACGCGGCCCACATCACCGTCTGCAACCGGCTGCCGCCGGGTGACGCTTGCAGGCTCTTGACCAACCGCTCGGTCGCGCGGGTTTCGATCTCCGTCACAGCGTTGTACGCGGTCAGCGGGACGGCGGGGTAATAATCGTCGAAACCGTTCGATGGTTTGAGCATCTCGGCCGACCAACCCATGTAGCCAGCCAATCGGCCGAGCCAGCGCTTCGGGTTGTGCCCCAGATTCGCGACCAGCACGCCGGAGCTGTAGTCGTACAACCGCCGATTCTCGGGCGTCCAATGAAACACGCCGGCCGACTTGGCGAGCACGGCTTGAGTCGGCGTGAACGTCCGCAACGCGAGAGCCTCGCGCTCCGTGACAACTTGGCGAGCGGCATTGGATCGGGTCTCTTTCGGGAACTGGATCGGCGTGGTCATGGTGGTTTCTGGGTGAGCGATTTCTGGTGGGATGCTGAGAAAACAAGAGCCGCTCTGCTATTGTCCGATGGCGTGCGACCTCTCGGCGAGCGAACGTGGCTCACACGCTATCAAATTGCTTCCAAGGTCGCCAAGGACGTGGTCTTCTCGAACTGTGACTTCGATGCGCAAACTTTTGATTGGCTGCGGATACTTGGGTGAGCGAGTCGCGCGGGAATGGCTCCGGCACGGGGACGAGGTGTCGGTCCTGACACGCTCGACGGCGAATGCCGAGCGATTCGCGAGTTGGGGGCTGAAGCCAATCCTCGGTGATGTGCTTGATCCGGCCTCGCTGCGAAAGCTGCCGAACGCGGAGACGGTTCTCTACGCGGTCGGCTTTGACCGGACGGCTCAAGCCAGCAAGCGGGCCGTTTATGTCGATGGCCTGAGCAACGTCCTGCGCGAAGTCGGGCCGAGGTGCGAGCGATTCCTTTACGTCTCCAGCACGAGCGTCTATGGACAAGACGCTGGCGAGCAGGTCGATGAGTCCTCGCCTACGATGCCCACCGAGGAGAACGGTTGCATCTGTCGCGATGCGGAGGTGGTTGTCCGGCAACTCGAACCGGACGCGATCATTTTGCGGCTCGCGGGGATTTATGGGCCGGGACGGCTGTTGGCTCGCGTCGAACAGCTTCGACGCGGTGAGCCGCTGACGGGCAATCCAGAATCATGGCTGAATCTGATCCATGTGGATGACGCCGTGCGAGCCGTGTCGGCGGCGGAGAGTCGCGGCGTTCTTGGAGCGACGTATCTGGTGTGCGACGATCGGCCACTACATCGGCGAGAGTATTACTCCGCTTTGGCTGAGAAAGTCGGCGCGCCGTCACCACAGTTTCAGGAGCTTGCCACGGATGCGCCGGAGCGACAGCGGCTCAATAAGCGGTGCGTGAATCGGCGACTGCGTGAGGAATTGCGCGTCGAGTTGCAATTCCCGACCGTCATCGCCGGACTGCGGTCGCTTCCGGAGGCGACGCGATGACGGGAGCGGCTTCGACACGGATGAAGTACCACTGACCGTTGGCGGTTTCGCTGGTGTAGATCGACTGCGGTTCGATCCCGGCGTATTCCGGGCTATCGCTGACAGGAATGCTCATCCAGGCGACTCGTCCCTGAGCATCGACGACCCGGTAAGTGCCGGGAGCGATCAGTTCCGGTGGCACGACGAGCGACACGTCGAGTTCCGTGGAGACCGAGACGGCTCGACCAACTTCGGCGACCATCAGCGAACCACGATCGTTGTCTCTGGCTGACGGACGGCCCGGCAGCGGACGGCTGTCCGAGGCCAGGTGGCGCGAGGTTGCATCGGGACGGTCTGAACTCCACGCGGTGGCGAAAACGCCAGTACACGCGATCAACAACAGGATGCGAGCAGCCATGATGAATTCCGAAAGTGTCGAGCCGTGAGCTGTCCGATCGAGGCCAAGACTGCGGCTGGGAGCGGAGTCCGGCAGATTTCGCCGCAGAGAATGTCTCAGGGTTTGGATCGGCCGGATCGCCGAGGTCGCTTTGGCGAAACTGGTCCGGTTCTTCCGAAGCGGACAGAGGGTCTTGGCTTGGCAACGGTCCTTCGGAGAGTCGGGAGCCGTCCGGTTGTTCGGGTTATACCTAAAGCGGAAGGGACGGCGGGTTTTCCGCTTTCGTCAAGTCCGATTCGATCATTAGAGTCTCGCGCGCCGAGCCGATCATTCCTCCAGGACGCGAGCGAAAGGTCGTGCGCTTCCCGTGTGCGAAGTTCGGGAGGAATCGGCAGGACTGCGTGATCCTGTCTCGTGCGGGCTTGAGGTGACATCGATGTTGCTGACCTCATGGTTGTGGAACTGGTCGAATCGAGCGGCGGCTCGACGAGCCGATTCGCCCCGAACACGGCGGCGACTGCGGCGTCACGAGCCGCGCCGCTGGATGGCTCCTCATGTCGAACCGCTGGAGCAACGGTTGGCTCTGACGACCATCAGCTTGAACGGTCCCGGCGACTTGGTCATCCAGTCGTTCGGCCTTGCCGACGATCAACTAAACATCCACGCGGACGGCCCGAACAACAGATTCGTCATCAGCGATCCCGGACAGATTTTGAACACCGGCATTTCGGGAGCCACCGGCTCAGGGACCAATCAAGTCTTTCTGCCATTCAGCAGCGTCCCTAATGCCAAGCAACTGATCATCAACACGTCGGATGGGAACGACGTGATCCGGCTGACCGCTTCCAATGGCTTCGTTTTCAATTTGGCTCCCGTGCTGGATGGCGGCGATGGGTTTGACGCCATCGAATTGAACGCGGCGATCTCAGTGCCGACGGACGACGTGAACGTGATGCTCATCAGCGAAGACATCCGTTTGGGGGGCGACATCACGACGGCGGGCGGCAGGATCACGTTTCAGGGAAACGTGTTTGTCACGCACGATGTCAGCTTGCTGACCGACGGCACGACGGTGGACGGCGATGTCGAATTCTTTGGGCAACTCGATTCGAGCGCCGGTCCAAGTACTTACACCTTGGTGACCGCGCCGCTGTCCTACGAACAAGCTCGGATGCAGGCCGGCAACGATGTGCCAGGAGGTTTTCTGGTGACGATCCGCTCGGCCGCCGAACAGGGGGACGTGCAGGCGTTGGCGGGGACCAACTCCGTATGGTTGGGGGCGTCGGATACCAACGTCGAGGGGCAGTGGATTTGGGATTCCGGGCCGGACTCCGGAGTGCCGTTTTGGAACGGGGATGGAACGACCGGCAGTGTGGTCGCTGGCGAGTTTTCCAATTGGCTTCCAGGGGAACCGGATAACTCCGACGGAACGGCCGAGGGTGACGCGGCGTTTCTTGAGGGGAGCGACCCGCAAGGGCGCTGGCGCGATGGAGACCCCACCGTTGCGAGGCCGTACATCGTCGAAGCACCCGGCTTGTTCGCCTTGAGCATCAGCGCGGGTGGCGCGTTGGTGAAACTCCAAGGCCAGGTCGGCAATTTGCTGCCGCTGCGATCATTGACCTTGAACGCTGGCCAGACCGAACTGAGTGGCGGCTCGATTCGCACCGCCAAGGGACAGACTTTCAATTCGCAGGTCTCGCTGATGGGGCCAACTCGACTGCTGGCGGAAGAGGTCAATTTCGGCGGCGGAGCCAACTCGGTGATTGGCTCGTCTGGGTTGACGCTCGCTCCGATCAAAGCCGATGCGCCGATCACGGTAGGAGCGGCGACGGACGCCGGTCCCGCGTCGTTCGACATCACCGATACGGACATCGCTGCGCTCACGAGCGGCCTGTCCAAAGTCGCGATCGGTGCGTCTTCCGTAGCGGATGGTACAGGTCCGGGATCCCTCTCTCGGAGCGTTGGCCCCGTGACCGTGACCAGTGCGACGTTCGTCAGCCCGGTCTCGATCGCGGGTGGCTCGATCTCGATTACGGGTTTGAATGTCGGCACTCACTCGGTCGAATTGACCGCCGCGATCGGCACCATTACCGATGGTGGCGGCGGAGCGGCCGACGTCACGGCCAACGAACTGCTGATCGATTCCGCCGAAGGGATCGGGACTTCGAGCGACCCGCTCGACCTTGCGGTCGGCGCGGTCGCGGCGCGGACGGTGAATAGCGGCGGAGTCTTCCTCGCGAACACGGGGAATCTGGTGATTGGCCCCTCCTTCGCGCCGGGCGGAATCATGGCCAACAACGACACGGTCGCCGTGTCGTCCACGGGTTCGATCACCGTGAATCAAATGATCTTCTCAGCCGGAGGCGATGTCAGTCTGACGGCGGCCGAGGGCATCACGATCAATGGCGTTCCGGTGGACACGGCGGGAGGACAATTCTTCGCCGATGCCGACAGCAACAACGATGGATCGGGAACATTCACGCTCGGCTCGATCACCGAGTTCGTCGATTGGACTTCCCCCTCGCAGGGGACGTTCTCGGACGGCACGACGGTGGACGTCTCAACGACGTCACTGGCGACCGCGGCGGCTCAGGTCGGAGTCAGCGACGCGCGCTTCAACGACGGCAACATCTACTCGCCGCCACAAGCCGTGGGCGAATTCGTCGAGACCCGTTTCGAGGGTCAGGGCGAGGCGGTCGTGTTCACATTCTTGAAGCCTCAGTTCGGATTGTTCCTGCACTTCGACGGGATGCAGTACGAGGGGACGCCGTTTGACCCCGCGACCGACAACCCGATCAATCTGTACTCGCTCAATCTGCCGATCTCCCGAGTGTCCGGCGAATCCACTTGGGACGTGGACGGGAGCAGCACGATCCGACAGCTCAGCGGCGATCATCTGGCCGATCAGGACGGCACCGTTCGCATTGAAGATGGCGTGAGTACCTTGGTGCTGTCCCGCGATGTGGCTGGTGTCAGTCCAGGAAACGCCAGCATCGTCAACGTGCAGTTGGGAGTGTTCCGAGCGGGAGTCCTGATGACGGCCGGCGAAGCGATCACGATCCGAGCGGCCGACATGGTCATGGACGGCATGATCGACGCGAACACCGGATTGGTCACGTTGATTCCGTCGGGGAGCAACCGCACGGTCGATCTCGGCTCCGAAGAGGGGAGCGGTCAGTTCGTGCTCACCGATCAGGAGCTGGATCGAATCTCCACGACCAGCGGCCTCGCGGTGGGGGACACTTCGACCGGGACGATCACGATCAACGAATCGATCACACGATTTGCCGCGACGAACTTCACGCTGACCGTGGCGAACGGGCAAGACATCGTCTTCAGCGGTCCCAACGCGATGCTGAACACCAAC
>CAZILR010000398.1:0-5622 GCA_964539995.1 uncultured Planctomyces sp. | reverse complement strand
GATGCCGCATTCCTGGCGGTCCCAGTTGATTTTGACTCCCGTCGCATCCACGCATTTGCGAGTCGCTTCGGCGAGTTCCGGACCAGTTCCATCTCCAGGGATCAGCGTGACGTTGTACATGCGAGCCTCGACCTCTGTTCTTTTCTCAAGGAAATCGTGAATTCCGAGCGTTGCGTGATGACGCCAATGCCATCAAAACCCGGACATTGCGGTTGAATACGAGCCACTTCGCTCGGAAACTATCAGACCATCCCCACCCCAGCAAGGAACGTCCCCCAGCCGTTTCCGGCGGAAAGACGATCATGTCGCTGCGAGGCCGATTCCGAAATCTCTTTCGCGCCCGGCCGAGGCGTCGGAACGTCAGCCCGCGCGTTGTCGAGTTGCTGGAACAGCGAGTCCTGCTGACGGACATCGTGTACTACGACGTGCTCAAGGGGCAGAACTTCTCACAGACCGGCACGGGCAACCCGGTCTTGCAGGGAGGCTCGCCGTTCAAACTGCATTCGAGCGTCCATGCTCAACCCACCGGTGATCTCCAGGCCGCGACGTTGGGAGTTCCGAACAGCACGATCAAGACGCTGCTCACACAAGGCTCGTCGCAGCACCGGGCTTTCGATCAATCCTTCACGACCAAGGGTGCGCTTGATACCGCGTTCGCGGCGGGCAACTACACGTTCACGATTTCGCATCTGATGGACATCAATTTTTCTCCGGGGCTAGATGCGTCCGCCGGAGCCAATCAGCCGCCGGGCACGCACGTCTTCGGCGGACAGGTGTTCCAGCCGAACACGGCGGGAGCTTTCCAGGAGACTTGGTCCCCATCCACTCCGGCGATCAATGTTGTGAACGGCACGATCAACGCCACGACCGTCACTGCAAATTTGGTCGGGCTTAGCAATTCCTCGGCGACCGGGACGATCAACGCGACTTGGGACGGATCCAAGTATGTCGGACCATTCACGTTCAACGGCCAGAACGGCACGGCCACGATTCCGGAAGGCTACAAGTCTACGCTCAGCCTGCCGGCCGACGCTTATCCGAACGTGCCACACATCACGAACTTCACCGCCGCGCAGACGCTCAATCCGGCGGCGGACTTCACGCTGACTTGGGATGCGTTCGCAGGGGGCACGGCCGACGATCTCATCACGCTGTTCATCTTCGACGGCAACAATCAGGTCTTCCACACCGACGCGATTCCGCTGCCGAGTGACTCGGCGCATCTCGACGGTACGGCCACGTCGTTCAAGCTGCCGAAGAACACACTGCTCGCCAACAAGACCTACCAAGGACAGCTCTGGTTCCAGAACTTCACGGAGCTCAACACTACGAGCTTCCCTGGAGCGACGGGTGCGACCGGCTACTACATCGCCACCAATTTCACGATCAAGACCGGTACGGCGGTGGACACCACTCCGCCGGATGTCGTCGCGTACTACGTCACCAAGGCGCAAGAGTTCGTGCAGTCGGGACCGGGCGCGGCAGTAATGAGCGACGACACGCCGTTCTTCTTCGGGGCATTCGTCGAGGAACGTGACGAGGACGGCTCGACGGTCAACGAGGCGGCCGTGACGCCTCCGACCAACGTCGAATTCGTTGGGCCGCAGGATTTGTTTCCCGACGACGACGGGGGCTGGGATTTCTTCACCGAGTTCGACACGAAGGCCGAACTCGATGCCGCGTTCAAAACCGGCAAGTACACGTTCTCCATCGACACCGTGAATCAGGGCGAGAAGAGTCCCGCAGTCACACTGCCGTCCGAGTCGTATCCGGTCACGCCGCATGTCTCGAATTGGGCCGACGCGCAACTGATCGACGCGAATTCGGACTTCACACTGAATTGGAACGCCTTCACCGGTGGAACGACGGGCGACTTCATCCAAGTGTCGATCGTCAACTCATCCGACGAGACCATTTTCGAGACGCCCGGCTTCTGGGAATCGAATGCGCTGGTCGGCACGGCGAGGTCCGTTGTGATTCTCAACGGGACGCTCGAAGCGGGTGAGGAGTACACGGCGACGCTGCTCTTCGCGAACGCCAGCACGCTCGATCGCACGACGTACAAAAATGCGATCGGCACGACGGCCTACTCGAAGCAGACCAGCTTCACGCTGCAAACCATCCCACCGGAAGGTGTGCTGCAATTCCAGTCGGCGAATTTCTCGGTCAACGAGAACGCCGATCCCGCGATCGCGACGATCACAGTGACACGCATCGGAGGTTCGGAGGGGGAAGTCGAGATCGAATACTCGACCAACGACGGCAGCGCCGACGACGGCTCAGATTACACCGCCGTCATCGGGACGCTGACCTTCGCCGACGGTGTCACCAGCCAGACATTCGAGATTCCGGTCCTCGACGACGAACAGTCCGAGGGTCACGAGTCGGTCACGCTGCAACTGATGAACCCAACCAACGGCGCGATTCTCGGCACTCGCGCGTCGGCAACGCTGACAATCCTCGACAACGAGCTGACCTTCGGCCCCGGCAACTTCATCGACAGCGACGGCGACAAGTACACGATCAAACTCACCGGACCCGGCACGGCGTTGATCGCGCTGGATGATCCCGACGGGGACGGCAAAGGCTCGATCAAGGCGATCCTGTTGAGCAACACGACCTCCACCAGTGCGTTGTCCGTGACGGTGACGAAGGTCACTGGTGGCGATGGCGAAGTGTCGATCGGCCGAGTTGTGAGCAGCGGCAATCTCAGTTCGCTCAGCGCGGCCAAGTCCGATCTGATCGGCGACGGACTGAGTGTCAGTGGTCTCGTCGGGCAGATCACGTTCGACGACGTGCTCAACGGCGCGGACATTCTGATCGGCGGAATCGCAGCGAACTCGACGAAGATCACGCTCGGCGACGTCGGCACCAGTTCCGAGATTCGCAGCGGTGCGGCCTTGAGCACGCTCGCCACGCAAAGTTTCCGAGGCAATCTGATTGAAGCTCCGGCGATCGGCACCTTAAGCACGGCGGCCGGCCCGCTGTTGGCCGACCTGAATGTGATCGGAGCCATCAAGACGTTGACCGTGAAGGGGGGCAACGCGAACGGCGATTGGACCGCCTTGAATTTTGGAACCGTGTCGATCACTGGCGGCGGCTTCACCGGAACACTGCGGGCAACCGGCACGCCTGAGCAATTGAAAACCACGCCGTCGGTCTCGTCGTTGTCGATCACCGGCGGCCCCCTGACCGGTTTGCTCAGCGGCCTCGCGGGATTCAACACGCTGTCGGTCAAGAAGGACTCGGCGGGCAACGGCGGTTCGGTGATGGATTCGACGCTGTCCGCCAAGTCGTTCGGGACGGTGACGATCGGCAAGAATCTGGTCCGCTCGATGATTCTTGCTGGAGCGAACCTCGGCCTCGATCAAGTCATCGGAGGACTCGGCCCGAATGCCGACACGTTTGGTGCCGGTTCGATCGGAACGGTCTCCATCGGCGGCTTCGTGGACGCGAGCATTCTCGGAGCGGGCCTCGATCCGTTCGGCGAAATTTTCCACAACGGCAACGACGTCGTGATTGGCGGCCCGACCAGCCCGCTCAAGTCGCTGACGATCACTGGCACGGCCAACGCGAGCAGTTATTTCCGCGGGGGTCTGTTGCCCAAGACCGCGAAGATCGCGGGTGTGACCGTCAACACGGCGACCGACGCGCGGTTCAACGATGCGAACGACGTGTCCGTGTCGCAGACCGACGACGAGGGCTTAGTAACTTTGGAACTCAACGAGCAGCCGGTCACGCTCCAATTCGTCGATGAGGTCAGCCAACGCGGAATTCCTGGACTGCTCGCGTCTGTCACGACCAACACCGGCACGCCGGGCGTGGCGGTGCTGATGGTCGTCGATCCCACGGATCAGTATTCCGTCGAGTTCATGTTCCTGCACGGTGCCATCGAACCGGAAGGTGAGGCATTGCAAGTGGAGGCGAACGACCCGGAAGGAGGAGCCAGTGGCACCGACTTGGTCGTCAACATGCTCAGCCAGGTGCCGAAGACGATCAATACGTTTGAACTCGATGACAAACTCCCCGCGGTTCCCAGAACGGGAATCAAAACGATCAACATCCTCGAATCGATCGGGGCAGCGGTGAAGATCATCGACCAATTCACCGAAGGGGCATTGAGCCGCAACGCCTCGCAGAACGGCTTCCCTCTGTTCAAGCGGCCGCAACAGATCAGCTTGGAGACCGCCAACCGCCAGATCAACGACACCTTGCGCGACGACGTGGCGCAGAAGATCATTCTCGGATATGCCGGCGCGCAACTGGGCTTGGCCCCTGTCGTGGGGGCGGCCGCCGTGGGAGTCGTCATCGATTCGGGACTCGCGATTCAAGACACCTATCTCGTCAACAGCAATCCCAACATGCCGATCTTCGAGACGGAGTTCCTCGGAGTCCCGATGTATTTCATTGACCCCAACGCTCCGATTTCGAACGCCGAGATGGCTCCGACGATTCCGCCCAACGAAACTCGCCCCGACAGCATCGCGCTGTTTAGCCGAACGAATCTCAACGTCGCGTTTGAAGCTCGGATCGGAGACGAGAATCCGACGATCCCGGTCCCGCCCGGCGATTATGAACTGGTCCAACGAAAACCGGGACGGCCGCCGGTCAGTTCCTTCATCACGGTTCCGCCGGGCGGAGGCAACCTGCCGCTGGGAATGCCGGAACTGGAGGTCGCCAGTTTGGAACTCATCGCGACGCCTCAACCGACCGGGTTCCTTGATCCCGGCACGCAGATCAAGTTCACCGTCATCGCCAAGGACGCGAATGGAAACGTCATCCCCGACAACCAACTCGATCTCGATTGCCTGACGCCGCACGTCTTCAACCCGGCCGGTTCGTCGGTCGCCACGCTGGACGCACCGCAATTCGAGATTGATTCGCTCACCGGCAAAGCGACCGCCGTCTTGACCATCGACGAATCGAACGGTGCGGCGCGCGTCTCGGCAGCCACTTGCCACGGAGTTTCCAGCAACTCGATTTTGGTGTCTGGCATCGGTCTGGCTCTGTTCAATCTGCCGATCGTTTCCATTGGCGATATCGAAATCGTTGAGGGTCCGAAGGGGACCAACAAGGTTGCCAAGTTTCCGCTGACGCTCAACAAGGCCGGCACTCAAAACATCGTCGTCCCGTTCAATTCGCAGATCGCCGGAGCCAGCGGCGTCCCGGCCAGTGCGACGGCGGGCGTCGATTTCCAGCAGAAGGTCGGCTCCATCACCTTCAAACCGGGCGAATTAGCCAAGACGATCGACATCACAATCATCGGCGACAACATCACCGAGAAGAACGAGCAATTCCTCGTCGGACTGCTGGCGACGTTGAACCAGAATTACCGGCTGGCACTCAAGAACACCGCTCGCGGCACGATCATCGACGACGACGAGGGAACGCTGACGATCAACGACGTCTCGAAGACGGAAGGCAACTCGGGCACGACGAGCTATGTCTTCACGGTGAAGCTCTCGACTCCGAACTCCGAGGTTGTGACCGTCGATTTCGCCACCGAGAACGGCACCGCGACATCGGCCAGCGATTACACCTCCACCTCCGGAACGCTGACCTTCCAGCCAGGCGAGACTTCGAAGTCCATCTCCGTTTCCGTCGGCGGCGATCTCGACATCG
>CAZILR010000397.1:0-5628 GCA_964539995.1 uncultured Planctomyces sp. | reverse complement strand
GACCCAAGTCACCGTGGGTTCATTGCCGAAGGCTTCGATCAACAACGATTCGAGATCACGTTCCAGTCCCAGCACGGCATGTAACAACAGCGAGGCTGCCGCCGCGTCTGCCGGTCGTCGGCTCGGAATGGCCGCAGTCAGCAGGGCCACGCACTCGGCGACCTCCAACGACAACTCTGGTCGCAAGTCGCGGACATTCGGAACCGTCTCGGTGCGTCCGTGTCGAATCAGCTCTGCGAACGAGACGTCTCGCCACGGCAAGCGGCCAATCAGCATCTGGAACAGGCAGAGGCCCAGCGCGTACACATCGCTGGCCGGAGAGGCGTCCTGTCCCTGAAAGAGTTCGGGAGCCATGTAGCTCGGCGTTCCACAGATCGACTCGTCCGAGGAATCCGTTTCAGTCGGCAGTCTCCGTTTGGCGAGTCCGAAGTCACCGATCTTTGCAATGCCGGAGCGTGTCACCATCACGTTGCCTGGCTTCACATCGCGATGCACGATCCCGGCGCGATGCGCGGCGGCCAGTCCGTCAGCCACCATCGTCGCGAGCCGCAACGCTCGATCGGCGGGCAGCGGAGCTTCCTCGCGAATCAGTTGTTGCAGCGACCGGCCGGGAACGAATTCCATCTCCAGAAAATGCGTCCCCGCCATCTCGCCGACGGCGTGTAGCGTGACGATGTTTGGATGAATCAACGCCGCCGCCGCTTGCCCCTCTTGCAGAAACCGAGCGATGTACTCGTCGTCGCACACGCCGCGTCGAGGCGACAGTATTTTCAAGGCGCAGTTCCGTTGCAGATCATCATGCCGAGCCAGATACACCCGCCCCATCGCTCCCGCGCCGACCAGCGACATGCACTGATAGATATGCAGCTTGCGGCCGATCAGTGCGTCGCCCCCCGATCGTGAGCCATCAAGAACCGCCGCGATCTGTTCGGCCGATAGTTCCGGGAAACGTGATGCGTAGTCGTTGGCCGTCGGCCGTTCGTTGCGAGCCAGCCGATAATCAACCTTTAACCCCAGCAGCTCCACGAGCAATGTTTGACGTTCCGGCGGAGACAGGCCGGTGAGATACGACTCGATCACAGGTGACTGTCCAGCCGCCAACGCCTGCTCAAACTCATCACAGCGAGCATCGATCCGGCGCGCGGCGGCCAGTGATTCGGAGGCTTCATCGCTCATTCGGAAGTTCCATCACAAAAACAACAGCACCAGTGATCTGAAGACTCAACCTCAGAAACGAGATGCCCAGACAGCCCCGATTCCCGACACGCCACCGGAAGATTTGTGGAGCCGAACGGCTGTGGGTGTCGCGTCGAAATTCCGAAGACACCATAATCGAAACGCAGACGTTTGGCCTCCGATCAAAACACCTTGAGGAATCCGTGATGCTTTCTGGCGATGCTGCGGTCACGGAAGTCACGGCTTGGCTGCGAAAGCTCGAAGCGGGGCATGACCTCGCGGCCCAGCGGCTTTGGGACGTGTTCTTTGAACGGCTGGTGCGACTTGCCCAAGAGCGAATGCGGACCAACGATCGCCGAGTTGCCGACGCCGAAGATGTCGCGTTGAGTGCCTTCGCCAGTTTCTGTCGCGGCGTCGAAAATCAACGCTTTCCAGAACTGACTGACCGGCATGGCCTGTGGCGGCTGTTGGTCAGCATCACGATTCACAAGCTGCTGCATCTGCAACGAGACCAGAATCGGCTGAAGCGTGGCGGCCAGTTCCGTGCTGCCGAGCCGCTGGCCAACTCTGACCGATCCGCCGTGGACGAACTCATCAGCCGCGAGCCAACTCCTGAATTCGCCGCAGAAATCGCCGAGCAATACGAACGCTGGATTCGTGCCTTGGACAGCGACGAATTGAAACGATTGGCGGAATGGAAGCTCGAAGGCTTCACCAACGACGAGATCGCCACAAAGTCCGGCCGCACGACCCGCACCGTCGAACGCAAGCTGAACTTGATCCGCAAGATTTTGGTTCACGAGCTGGCGGCCGACGATCGGGCGAGGGCAACGTGATCACGACTCGGTCATCGAGTTCATTCCCAGCAAATCATTCGCATGCACGGACGAGTCAATTTCGTCGAGCACCCAGCCGTGGTCCGCTCGGACGAACTTCCAAAGTTCTTTGAACGACTCGGACTTATTCTTCTTGCCGTTTACCACATCACCGGTCTTGTCATTGATCGTGTAGTCGATCATGGAGCCTTGGATGTGGACCCAGAACTGGTCCTTGGAATTGTCGTCGAAGTCCAAGACCTCCACGATTCTGGCTTGCGCAAGGTGAATGCTCTCCAGAATGTTCTTGGTGTGATTCATCAGCATCGCGTCCGTTTGCCGTTTGTGATCGTCGTACAGCCGCTGACTCAGGCAGTCCTTGGCGATGCGCTGGTCGCGAGCCATCCACGCTTCTTGAACTTTGAAATAGACAAACTTGATGCGGTCCTTGATCGAATCCGGATTCCAGAAGGCATCCACCTTTGCTCGTTCCAGCGCCTTTTGGCTGTCGCGATTCTTTTTGAAGACCAGGTAGCTGACCCACAACGAGTACGCGATGCACAGCGGAAACAGAATGAGGTTGATGATCCCTCCCTTGCCGCTGCCACCGCCACCTCCTCCTGCCCTGGCCCAGGCTTCCGCGGGAAAGAACGCGACCGACGATGCGAAAATGCAGAGCCAGACAGAATGCTTGAGCCAAGACTGACGCATGAGTTGCTCCCGTTGACGACGATCTCATTTGAATGAGCCAGATGGCGCGTGCCACGCAGTAGATGCCCGGAACGCGCTTTGACCCGACACCGATTTCGTGAGGCGACCAAAAGAAGACGCGAACATTCGATCGTGTTCTGATTTGGTGAGGCTCGTTTATTGGAGCACAGATTGATCTTTGCGCCGGTAGCGACGGCCTTTCTTGGCCGTCGGCAATTCAACGGCCAAGAAAGGCCGTTGCTACTGGTGCCACCTCCATCGTGAGCGCAAGAATCAACCTGAGTCCCAATAACCGCACGCCGAAGGTACGCGCGTGCCTTCGGCGTGCGGTTAAACGAATCGCCATGAATCGTTCAGGATCGCGCGTCATGCCAGCACCTCCTTCACGGCGTGCATCTCGTCGTGAGCGATGGGAAGCGGTTGGCCGTGGTTGTCGAACTGCGTCTTGGCCGAGTCGATTCCGAGCGCCGCGAACCAAGTGTGAAACATGTGGCCGATGTCGTAGGCATCTCCTTCGACGGCCGTTCCCTTCGCGTTCGTCTTGCCGACCGTGAGACCGCGTTTGACGCCTCGGCCGGACATCGCCAGCGACCACGCTTCCGGAAAGTGATCGCGGCCGACGTGGCCATTGATGCGCGGTGTGCGGCCGAATTCTGACATCGTGATGACCAGCACGTTGTCGAGCATCCCGCGTTCTTGCAGGTCTTCGACCATCGACGCGAACGCTTGATCGTAGCGCGGCATCAGCGAGGCGTGTCCGTTGAAGTTGTCCCCGTGCGTGTCCCAGCCGTAGCTGGTCACTTTCACGAACGTGATTCCGGTCTCCAGCATTCGCCGAGCCAGCAGCATGTGCCGGCCGAACTCGTGATCGCCGTAGCGTTCGCGGTCGCGCGGATCGACTTTCGACAAGTCGAAGAGCGACTGCTGCCGCATCAACTCGCGAGCGGATTCGAAGACGTAGCCGTTCGCCTCGGCTGATCCGGGACGCCGTCGCAGTCGGTAGCGTTCATCCGCTTTGACTCGCAACGACTGCCGCAACTCTTCGTCCGCCTCGCTGACCGATTCGGGCCGAGCCATGTTCTCCGGCGGCTTGCCGTCGCCGAACGCGACCGCTCCGAACTGTGGGCCGAGGAATCCGGCGTCCTGATAGATGAACCCACTGCTTCCCGGTTTGACCGAGACGTAAGCCGGCAGCCCGGTCCCTTGATTGCCGATCAGCTTCGCGACCGACGAGCCGAAGAACGGATACGTCACGCCCCGGTTCTTCGGATCGCCGCGCTGAATGCGTGGCACGCCGGCCGAGTGCGAATTGTCCTGCGTACACATTCCGCGCACGACACACAGATGCTGCATGATCTTCGCCGAGCGCGGCATCAACTCGCAGACTTGAATGCCTGGCACCGACGTTTGAATCGGCCGAAACGGCCCGCCGAACGTCGAGTTCGGTTTCGGATCCCAGCTCTCGTACTGGCTCATCCCGCCGTCGATCCAGACGAAGAGCACTTGCTTCTTCTGCTTGGCTAACTCTTCGCCGAGAGCGGACTCAAATGGCAGCCCACTCGCGGCCACGGCACCGGCGGCGGACATGCCGCCCAGCCAGGCTCGGCGCGACAGCCGATGTTCCCACGGTTTACAGAGGTGATTCATCGTTCGGTCTCTCGTCCGAGTTTCTGGGTTCGCGCGGAGGGGCGGTCAGTCTAGAGTCTTGCCGGAGAGTTCTCCAACAGTTTCGCCGAAGGTTGCAAGGAAAATGGCATGACCGAATTGGTATTCCTCGTTCAATCCGCCGATGAAGGAGGCTTCACCGCCCGTGCGGCCGGAGTTTCCATTTTCACCGAAGGTGACTCGCTGGAGGACTTACGTCAGAACATCCGCGAAGCTGTCGAGTGCCACTTTGACGAAGCTGACCGGCCGCGAGTCGTGACTTTGCACATCGTCCGCGACGAGGTCTTGGTCGTATGAGGTTGCCTCGTGATCTGTCAGGCTCTGATTTGGGCCGAGCATTGCGTGTCTTTGGTTACGAGCCGACACGTCAGCGCGGTTCGCATCAGCGACTGACGACGATCGTGAACGGTGAGCACCATGTGACGATCCCCCTGCACGACGCGCTTCGCGTGGGAACGCTGGCAAGCATTCTCGACGACGTTGCCACTCACTTCGGACTGACGCGAGACGAAGTGCTCAGACAACTGTTTCCGTAGAGAGCGGATCGTTCCATGAGTCGCGGACAGCAGCACTCAGTGGATCACCACCATTTTTTCCTCGGTCATCTCGCGGATGGCATAGCGCGGGCCTTCTTTGCCGGTGCCGCTGTCTTTCAGGCCGCCGTAGGGCATGAAATCGGCTCGCCATTGCGTGCCCCAGTTGATGTGCAGGCTGCCGGCATCGACCTCGCGAGCGAACCGCAACGCGCGGTCGAGGTCGCGAGTGAAGATGCTGGCCGAGAGTCCGTAGTTCGTGCCGTTCGCCAGCGCGAGCGCTTCATCGAAATCGGTGAACGGCGTGACGGCGACAGCCGGCCCGAAGAGTTCGTCGCAACTGATCCGCTGAGTCGGCGAGACGTTGGCCAGAATCGTCGGCGCGTGCAGCGTGCCGACACGAGTCCCTCCGGTGACGAGCGTCGCGCCGGACGACGTCGCTTCGTGGATGAAGGACTCGACGCGAGCCGCATCGGCTTCGCGGATCATCGGCCCCATCTTCGTGGCTTCGTCGAGTGGATTGCCGGTCGTCAGTGCTTCGACGCGCGGCTTGAGCGCGTCGAGAAAATCGCCCGTGCGAGTTCGCGGCGTTAGGATTCGCTGAGCCGAGATGCAGACCTGTCCCGCGTTCGCGAACCCGGACATCGCCACGAGCTGCGCGGCGCGGTCGAGGTCGGCGTCGTCCATGATGATCACCGGGCTGTTGCTGCCGAGTTCCATCGTGACCC
>CAZILR010000396.1:0-5631 GCA_964539995.1 uncultured Planctomyces sp. | reverse complement strand
CGCGATCGACGCCTTGCCACGATCGAACAGCAACTGCCCGATCAAACGGCCATCTTTGGTCGAGATCACCGCCGCTCCGTGATGCGCCGCGCCGAGGCCCGTCGCACTGCGAACTTCCCAAACACCGTTGCGAGCTTGCAGACTGCTGGCCGCGATCGGAACCGGCTGAGATTGCGAATCGGTCACGGCCAGACAATCTTCCGAATCGCTGGCATCGTTCCGAATATTCGTCAGCTTCCAAGCGGCCAGAACGTCCATTTTGAAATCGGTCGGACGAAACATCGCCAGCGATCCGAGTCGCTTCACGCGATCAGCGGCGATCACGAGTTCCTGTCCCGCGATCTCCAGCAAGATCGGCCCCAACGCGCTCTCGGTCGGCAACAGCACGTCAGCCGGGCCGAGCAATTGGCCGTCGCTCAACAACAGCAGCCATCCGGCTCGTTCGCGGTCGCGTCGGAATCCGAATGAGCGTTCTTCCCAGCGAGCGACCGCGCGTTGTGGCACCGGAAGTTGTGCGTCGCTTGGTAGGGCGGCATCCGTCGCGGCGATGCGAGGTTGCCAGGTCAGCCACTCTTCCTGCGGTGTCTTCGCGTACAAAAATCGTTGGCCAGTGTTCGCGGCGGGGCCAGGTTCGGCGGGGGTGGCAAACGCGACGCCTCCTTGAGCGATCGAGGTCAGAGTGTCGGCGTTGAATTGAAGCCCGGTGAAACCCAGGCTGACGTCAACGCCACTCGTGCTCCAGAAGACGCTGTTCTGTCGCACAAGCGACCGATATCGCGATTCGACGAACGCACGGGCTTCGAGGCTCGTCCCGTCCGATGACAAACCAACCGACAGAACTTGGCCAACTCGCAGGCCGCGGTATGTCACCGGCACACCGCGATCGACGCCCCATCGTTGCGGTGCGTGCAGCACAATCTCCAACGCCCCAACTGGAATCTCGACGACCGGCGCGACATCGAGTCCCTCGAATTCGGTACGCGGCTTCGCGTCGTCGGGACCAGGCGACACGGCGAGGTATCGGCCGCCAACCAGTGTGTCCAAGCCACGCACTTCGGCGACGCTCAAGCGCGGACGTTCAACCCAGAACTGCGAGCCTTCGCGAGCCAAGTGATGAGCCTCGCCGACCAACCGTACTCGCACGGCAACCGCAGAGAGTTCGTGATTCAAATCGACCGACGCAACCTCGCCGACTGCGATGCCTCGATGCCGTAGTGGATCGCCGACTTGCAAGCCGTGCCCCTCGCGATAGCGAATCGTGATCTCGATCGACTCCGGCTCATTGAGCGTCGGAGGCGATTCGGTCCCTTCAAACTCGGCCACGGCCACGCCGTCGCTCGGCCCCGGAATCACGCCGAGGAACTTGGCTCCGACGACCGTCTCCAATCCGCTGACGCGCGACAGGCTGACTCGCGGACGCTCGATCCAGAACTGGCTGCCGCGCCGAGCGACGTGCGCGGCCTTCGGCTCCAACTGCACTTTGACTGCGACTCGGCCTAGATCTGGAGTCAGCACCACCTCGTTGACTTCACCGATCGCGATGCCTCGAAACCTCAACACGTCGCCCGTCTTGAGGCCGTGCCCCTCGGCAAATCGAATCGTGATCGTCGGCCCGTGCGACTTGAGAGACATCACGACCAACGCGATCGCTCCGAGTACAGCAACCAGCGTCACCCACCAAAGCCGCGTCGTGGACCTCGCACGCTGCGTCGTCGCGATCACCGCTTTTGGAAAGACCGGTGAAGCTGGAGTTGTCGAAGTCGGATCACTGCTCATGGCCGGCACCCTTTGGTCATTGGAGCTTGGACATTCCTTGGTCATTCTCGTCGCCTTCCCAGATGGCGTGTGGATCGAAGCAGAGCGATGCCGACATGCTCAGCACGACGCACGCGACGAATGCAATCACCGCCGGGCCGAAGTGAAACTCGACCAGACTGCCGAGCTTCACAAGCATCACCAGGAACGCCAGCAGCAGCACATCCAGCATGCTCCAGCGGCCAAGCTGTTCCGTCAGCCGATACGTCGATGCCTTGTGCCGTCGATGCAGCAACTTCAGCAGGCAAAGTTCCAGCAACAGCACGAGCTTTGTCACCGGGAACACAATCGAAAACACAAGCACGACAACGCCGACAAACCAGCTCCCGTGCCGAAACAGATCGAGCGTCCCGACAAGCAGGCTGGAAGCGTGCCGATGCCCCAACCGTTCGATCTCGACGATCGGCAGTAACACCGCCGGCCAGTAAAGCACAAACGCTGCGACCGCGAGAGCCGCCGTGCGACTCGCCGCTCGCCGGCCCTGCGAATCGTCACCGAACACCGTCTGACAACGGGTGCAGACCGCCGAATTTCCCGGAAGAAGTTCCGGGAGTTCGTGAATCTGTCCGCAGCAGTGACAGGCTTGGAGCTTCACTCGATTCCTCAACCCTGTTTCGCTCGTGGGCACTTCTCATTGAGTGGATTAGGTCATTCTTTGCAGGAAGCCCCCTAATCGATCAAGGCATTCTACGAAATCATCGAGGCCGAATCCGAAACGCGGCAAACGATCCGACATGCCCATTGCATTTCTTGGACGAGGAGCGTGCGTTTGTCATCGAGCAGCCGTTCGCAAAGTTCGGCGTTCGCCAGCGAAGTCTTCTGTTCCACCACCGTCAATGTCCCACCTTCGGCCGGTGGAACACCAGCATCTCTGGATGCTGTTTGGTAAAGACATGCAGTCGCTCAACTTTTTCTGCCTGAAGCCACGACAGTTCTGCCTGAAGCCACGACAGGCCGCATTACGGAATTCGGCGACTGCCAGGCTCGATTGCTGGCGGAAAATCTCGGAACCGCATCGAAGACAGCATTACTTCATCGGTGCGTAGATCAACTTCCCGCAGCTAATGCAGACGATGAATCTTCCGCTCCGCAATTCGACCCCTTGCTGCGGCGAGAGTGACACGTTGCAGGACGTGCAGACGTTGTTCTCAACGGCCGCCAAAGCGTCAGCGCCGTGGGCACCGACCAACCGGCGATAATTCGCCATATGATCGGCAGGGACCACGGTCTCGGCCTCGGCGACAGCGAGGCGAAGTTTCTCGGCGCGTTCTTTCAGGCCGGCTTGAGCGGCGGCCACTTGGTCGGTCATTTTGCGGACGTCGTCCTTGGCGTCGGCGACGATCTTTTCCGCTTCAGCGATTTTGCCTTTCAGCAAATCGACCTGTTCCATGCAGTCGAGGATTTCGTCCTCGAGCACACTGTTGGCCATTTTGTCGGCCGCGATCTGGCCCTTGAGGATGTCGAACTCGCGGTTCGTGCTGGCCATGTTCAGTTTGGTATTCAGATCGGCCAGCTTGTTTTCGTTCGTCTTCAGTTGCAGATTCTTTTGGTCCGCCAATTTTCGTTGGTCGATGTGTTTCGTCTTGGCCTGATCCAGTTCGACCTGTTTTTTCGCCAAGACGTTTTCTTTGGCCTTGATGAGTCGCGGGCCTTTTTCAAGCTCGTCCTGCACCGCTTGCAGCTTCAGGTGCAGGTCGTGAAGGATGTGCAAACCATTCGAGACTGCCATAAGCGGACGGCTCCCAGAGGACGACAACGTCGATGCGACGAATGTGATGATCGGGTGTTTTAACCGCTGAGCCGGGTGAGCAGTAGCCTCGGACGCCAGAACTATTTCTGCGGTTCGTCGGGCAGCAGCACTTCCGTGTCCGGCTTTTTGACGCGAACTGGTTTCGCCGGGGCCGGAGACTCGACCGGGATTTCTTCCGTCTTCGGTGGTTCGGGGATCGTCATTCCGAACCAAGCCACGACGAGCCGCGATGCTCCCGCCTGCCAGACTTGCCGGGTCTCGGCGAGCGATTTCGTCACCGCCAATTCGTCGAGCAACTGATCGATCTCCCGCAACCGCGCGTGCCACGGTTCAGGATTCGCACGAAGTTCATCCGCCCACGCGAGGACTTGCTCGCGAACCTTCGGAAACTCCGTCGGCCACGCCTCGGCGAGCGTCTGTGGAATCCAGCGGTGTTCGACACAAACGAAGTGGTGCTGTGTCGGATCCTGTCCCGGCCACTGCACAGTGATCAATGCGGAATCGCCGCTGGATTCGGTCAGAGCAACCTTCACTTCACCGAACCGCGAGAATGAATCGGCTCCTAGTCCGGCATCGCCGAGCGCACCTTGCGACAACGCGGCAACCATCTTGTTGCCTGTCATGCTGAGGAAACTTCGAGCATGGAAAACTCGCAGATGTTGGACGTCCATCAACCGGCTCTCGCAGAGTGCGTCGAGGAGTTGTTCGATGGACCGCAAATTGGTGGTCCATTCTTTCTCAGAGTCACTCGCCTCCTGGCTCGATGCGGCAGCATCTCGACCGATCTGCGACACGACGGCTTTCGCTTTTCGGCAGGTCGCGCCGAACGGCTCCCAAGATCGCTCATCCAGACGCTCACCAAAATTCTCAACCAGCGTCTCGACATCTCGCTGATACGATCTTGGCAGGAACTCCCATAACTCCTCCAGTTCCTGTCGCTGCAAGCCAGCAAGGACTTGCCGGACGGCTTCATCGGCGGTCGGCGGATTTTTTCGGACGCAGACTGTCACCTCTGTATCGGGCTTCGAGCAACCGCTGCTGAACACGAAGCAAAGGCAAGCGAGCGCCATCAGCAACTCGACTCGGTACGTCAGGCAGCCCTGAGGAGCAATCATCTCAATCTCGTTTCTCGATCCGGTACAAGTGCGACTTCGTCCGCACGATCAGCGATTTGCCGGCCACGGCGGGGGAGGCGGTGAAACCTTCGTCGAACTTGTTTTCGGCGACGACTTCCAATTCGCGAGCGGCTTTGAAAACCTGAACGTGCCCCTCTTGCGACCAGCAGTAGATCAACCCATCGGCCAGCAGCGGCGATGACCAATACTGGCCTCCGGGCAGACGCTTGGACCAAATCTCGGTGCCGATCTTCGCATCCAAGCACGATGCCACGCCGCTGTCGTT
Organism: uncultured Planctomyces sp.; assembly: GCA_964539995.1. Taxonomy (GTDB): domain Bacteria; phylum Planctomycetota; class Planctomycetia; order Planctomycetales; family Planctomycetaceae; genus SXKJ01. Next base: position 665 of record CAZILR010000396.1, on the reverse strand, counting down.
CATCATGAAAAGCAGGTCGCCGACCAGAATTTGTGACGGGCGTTTCGGAACTTGCTTCGCCGTTTTCCAGACGATGTTTTTGGAGATGTCCCCCTGACCTTCCGGGTTCACCGCGACGAGCGGATTCGGGCCGTCCGCCGAGTTGATGTAAACCAACCCGTTGCCGAACAGTGGCCGGCCGGCCGCGTTCATCCCGCCGTGCCGCACCGTCCAGATCGGTTCACCGCTCTTCGGATCGTAGGCGATCGTCGCCATCGCGAACGGGCTGATCAGCAGTTCGCGTCCGCCGACCTCAATGATCGACGGTGTCGAGTAGCCCTTCTTCGCGTCGCCGTTCGTCGTGCCAAAGTCGATGCCTCGGTCTTTCTTCCAAACGGTCTTGCCCGTCAGCTTGTCGAGCGCCGCGAGGTACTGCACGTCGTAGCCGTCGAACGTCAGGTACAGCAAATCGCCATGCACGACCGGCGACGATCCCGGCCCGCGAAAGTGATCGCACTCCAGATCGCGACGCTCCCAAATCGTCTTGCCGGTCTTCGTGTCGAGGCACGCGGTGCCATAGCTGCCGAAGTGAATGTAAACGCGACCTTCCTCAATGAACGGCGTCGGCGAAGCAAACGTGTTCGTCGGATGCGTGATCTGCAACTCCGAAACCTCGAACAGTTTCA
>CAZILR010000395.1:0-5633 GCA_964539995.1 uncultured Planctomyces sp. | reverse complement strand
CGCCCCGACCTCAGGAAAGACGTCAGGAAGATGCTGAAAGAATTCACGAAGAAAGGGACCGACACGTCTCTGGAGACATTCCGTCCGCTGCTCGACGGTACGACGAATTGGCCGGCGGTGCTCGAAGCCTTCGACAAAACCGGCTATCGTGGCTATCTGACCTTCGAGTACTTTCATCCGTACCAACATTTCCCCGAAGCGTTGATTTATCAAACCGGCGATTCGCTGGATCGAATGCTGGGCCGCAAAATCTTTTGAGCACCGACCTTCGATCAACACACCTGCTGACATGACACCACTTGAGCCACCTCGCATCAATCGCCCAGGATTACACAAGCGGGCCTTTCGCCGGCTGTTTGAGTTCCGCGGCTTTCAACGTCTGCCGTTGCAGCAGTACCGCAGCAAAGTGCGGAGGTTGTACGACGGGCCGGCTGGCGCGATGCTGATGATCGCCAGTTTGGTCTCGTTGCATCAGCCGCTCATCGGCCGGATGTTGCGGAAACAAAACTTTGATCTCGGCCGGTTTCGGTCGATCTTGGATGTCGGCTCGGGTGCCGGCCAGATTCTCGGCCACTTGTTGAAGCACACGCATCCCGAAGTGCAAATCGTGGCGTGCGATCTCTCACCGCAGATGCTCCGCCGCGCGAGGCAGTCGATGAAATCGCGGCAAGCGCACGGCGAGACTCGTCCGTGGTACATCGCCGCCGATCTGACTCATCTGCCCTTCGCCGACAACTCGTTCGACTGCGTCACCTGCGGCTACGTTTTGGAATACTTGCCCGATCCGCTGCCTGGGCTGGCGGAGTTGCATCGCGTACTGAAACCCGGAGGCAGCCTGTTGCTTGCGGCAACCGAGGACACCTACACCGGCTTTCTGAACGGCCGGATGTGGCGTTGCCGCACGTTTAATCGAGAAGAATTGAAGCACGCTTGCGATCAGACGGGGCTCGCCTGGAACCGGCAGTTGTGGTTCACGCGAGTGCATCGCTTCTTGAAGCTCGGCGGCATCTTGGTGGAAGCCAAAAAGGCCGAGTAAGATGGCCGCCCTCGGCCGTCCGTAAGTGGGAACATGCGATGCGGGACGGCCGAGGGGGCCATCCTACTCGCTCAGAACAGCTCGAAGATCGGCTCGGCGCGGTACAACTCGAATGGCCGGCCGTCGATGTCGTGCCAGTCAGCGTTGCGCGGAATGCCGAGTGTGTTGTAGATCGTCGCCGCGACATTCTCTGGCGTCAGCTTGTCGGCGATCGGATACGCGGCCAGCTTGTCGGTCGCGCCGATGACGTGGCCGCCGCGCACCCCCGCTCCGGCGAACAGCGCCGAATTCGCGGGGTTCCAGTGATCGCGGCCGGCGTCTTTGTTGATTTTCGGAGTGCGGCCGAACTCACCCATCACGATCACCAGCGTCGTCTTCAACAGGCCGGTCGCATCGAGATCCTCCAGCAGCGCGGAGACCGATTGATCGTAGTACGGCAGCAAATTGTCTCGCAGATTCAAGAAGTTGCGGCGATGCGTGTCCCACGACGAATTCTTGCCGAGGTTGACCTGCACGAGCCCCACTCCCGCCTCGATCAATCGCCGAGCCATCAACAGCGACAAGCCGAATTTGTTCTTGCCATATTTGGAGAGGATCGCGGGATCAGCCTGCTCGACATCGAACGCGGAGCGTGTCTTCGGCTCGGCGAGCACCGACAGCGCCTGCATTCGCTGGCGGTCGATACGATCCGCATCTGCCGTTCGTTCGAGGTTTCGCTGCTGCCGTTCGATCTCGGCCAGCAAGCCGACTCGATCGTTGAGCCGCAGCGATCCACCTTCCGGGAGCGTCAACATCGGCGTATCGAAGATCGTCGGCGAGCCGTGCTGATAATCCTCGGTGTCAAATCGAAAGCAGTGTGGACACGCGCCGTTGCCGAGCGCACACGGAGCGGCGATGTCGATGTGCCACGACTCCCACTTCGAGCCAAGTCGCCCCGCGTACTGACCGGGCCGCACGCTGTTCGCCTCGTTGACGCTCGGCTGAGGCAGCACAACCGCTGCCGGAACATTGTTGCGTGGCCTCGTCGCGTGCATGACCTGCGACGGAATCGACGGCCATTCGAGCGGACTGGGGACGACGTTGATGTTGAACCCCGGCGGAATGTCGAGCCGGCCCGACAACAGCGCGTGACACGCTTCGCCGTGCCCGCTGCTGTCCGTACTGATCGAGCGGATCAGCGCATACTGCTCAGAGAGTTGAGCCAGCCTCGGCAAGTGCTCGCAAACGAAGAGGCCGGGCGTACGAGTCGGAATCGGATTGAATTCGCCGCGGACTTCCGCCGGAGCGTCCGGCTTCAAATCCCAACTGTCCTGATGCGACAGTCCGCCGGTCAGAAACACGAACAACACCGACTTCACCGGTGTGACCACTTGTGGCCCCGCCGCAATCCCGCGCATTCGCAGCACGTCGGCCAATCCCAAACCCATCAGGCCGAGCGATCCGGCCTGCAAGGCTGCTCGACGAGAGAACACCGGATGCGACCCGTGATTCGTGTGTGAGCAACCCATCGGTCATCTCCTGAAAGTAGCCCTCTCGTTCCACGAGAGGAAAGCCGAGCGTGAAACACGCAGGCAAATTTCACAGAGGCAGGGAGTGCGTTCGGTTGGGACTCGCTCGAGGCGAGAGAACTACGATTTCGGCTGGCGATGCGGGCAGGCGGAGTTATTGAGGCATTCGGGGCTGATAAGCAAATCGTCCAGAACCCGATTGTGCAAGACCGTTTCTTCAATGATGCGAGAAACATCTTCGATTTTGACGGGGCCGTAGAAGATGCCCTGCGGGTAAATCGCGACACACGGCCCGTGTTCGCACTGATCCAGACAGCCGGCGGAGTTGGCTCGAACGAGCGGCCCCAGTCCGCGCGTTTTGACCTCGGCCTTGAACGCATTCCGTAACGCATCCGAACCTTCAGGATCACAGCAGCCTCGCGCATGACCGGGAGCACGTTGATTGCCGCAGACAAAAAGATGATGCGTGAAAGCAGGCATGAATGACTCCAGTGGAGTGAAGAATCCTAGCATCACAATGCGAAAAATTAGACCGTCGCTTGAAATCCTCTTCCCGTTGGAAAACGCTTTGGTCGTGTCGCCGAAAGTTGCGACGTTTCGAGAATTGCCTGCTTGGAGCATGGGTCGCGTTGGCGGGCTGTGGATCGGAGGCGAACCCACCCAAGATGCTGACGGAGGAAGCTCGCCTGGACCTCGATTCGAAGCGTGAATTGGAATTCGCGGAGAGAAAACCGCTCCGCCTTCAGGTTGCCTTAAGGTTGAGTGAGTACGTTCTGAAGACTCGTTAACATTGGCTATTGCGTTCTGGAGGGGGAATGCGGAATCATGCCTCCCGTCTGCGGAGTCATCATCGGCTTCCGGAAAAATGGCAACAACGGTTTGAGTGATTCGACCGCCGAAATCAGTCTCGTCCAACTCTCCAATTACGGAGTCATGCTATGCCAAAGGGACGTCGTGCATTTACCTTGATTGAGTTGCTCGTCGTAATTGCGATCATCGCGGTGTTGATTGCCTTGCTGCTACCCGCCGTGCAGCAAGCGCGCGAGGCGGCGAAGCGGAGCCAGTGCAAGAACAATCTCAAACAGATGGGGATTGCGATTCACGATTACCACGACTCCGCGAAAATGTTTCCGCCGGCGCTTATTGGATCAGGGCGGGTGAACTTGTCTCCTGCCCCGACTCCAACGACCCCCTATCTCGTGCAGAACACAACGGGATGGGTCTTGCTACTCCCCTATCTGGATAAGAAGGCTTGGTATCAGCAATACAATTTTCGCGCACCGTCAAGCGTCTCCAGCGTTTACACCGGCACACTGGTTGGGACGAGTAGTGCAGTGAACCAAGGAATCTACTCTCTTCTGTTTTCGGTCCAATCATGTCCGTCCGATCCCGGCGGCGATGTCATTGTGACGTCGAATCCAAACTTGACCACGGACTTCTACGAGCGAAATCAGGTGCGGCGAAGCAACTATCTTTTCGCCAGCGGCAATCTGACCGACTACAACAATCCTTACGGGACATACGCTGGCAATACGACGATTGGTGCCTTTGGCAACGACGGCTCCGCTCGCATTAGCAGTCTTCGCGATGGGACAAGCACCACGATCGCCGTCGGTGAAGCCAAGCAACTTGGCAAAACCAGCACCAGTTTCGGTCCGTATTGGGGCGCGGGCACACACACTTGTTGTCACGGCTACACACCGGACGCCAGGTTCCACATCAATGCGGACTTCAATCTCTCAACAACAACGGTCACGCGAAGAAGTTCGGGCAGCCTCAATCAGTATGCTTGGGGCTTTGGAAGTCATCACGCTGGTGGTGCTCACTTCTTGATGGCCGACGGCTCGACTCGCTTCATCAATGACAATGTTGATTTCGTTCGAATTTTCCAGCCCCTCAACCGCATTTGCGACGCCATCACGGTCGGTGAGTTTTAGACGATCGCGCACTGACTGCGGCTTGAATCGACGACCCCCCAGCGTCGCTATCAACACCATCTTCTTCACTTGTTTGGAAAGAATCTCAATGTCTCGATTGGCCATGTTGTTGTTGCTGCTGGGCATTGCGACTTGCGTCGGTTGCGGTGAAGCCGAAAAGAAGGAAGATCCGAACGCTTCGTTGAAGGCTGGCACTCCAGAAACTGACGCCATGCAGAGAGAGGCCCAGAAGGGGCCTTGATCTCAGACGTCTCTTGTGCGAAGTGGCTCAAGCCCCAGTCGTTCGCGGTCAGCGTTCCGATAATTCGCGGCTCAGTTGGAGGGCCTCGGGGTCATCGGGGCTGAGTTGCGATGCCCATTGGAGATGTTTTCGGGCGTCGTCCACCGCTCCTCGTTTCAGCTTCAGGCGTGCGGCGTTCACATGAGCATGCACGAACTGCGGCCGATAATCTGCTGAAGCCTCAAAAGCCGCTTCCGCTTCGGTTGGTCGGTTCAGCCGCAACAACGTGTGGCCCAGGTTGTAGTGCGCGAGCGCATGATCCGGCTTGAGTTGCAGCGCTTCACGAAAACTGCGCTCCGCGGCGGCGAACTCCTCGCTCTGAAATTGCGAAACGCCTCGCTGGAAACGCAATTCGGCGGAGTTGGGATGTGTCTCTTCGGCGGCGTTCAGAAATGTTTCGAGGTCCGCGCGGTGTTGCCGTTGGTTGAGAGTTTTGGCCAACAGCACCACCAATCGAAGATCACGTTCGTCCTGCTTCAGAGCCGAACGGAGCACGCGAATGGCCTCGTCCGGCTTCTGGGCCTGGAGCAGCGTCTCCGCCAACACCAATTGCTTCTCGGTGTCTTTTCGGAGTGCGAGCACCTTGGCCGCGATCTCGTCTTGCCATCCGAGTTCCGAAATCGATGCCTGTTCGGAGATCCGTAATTCCAGGACTGCCGCTTCGCGATTTCCAAGTTGCTGGTGAATGACTGCCAGTAACTCGTGGACGGCCTGGACGTCTGGAGCCAACCGCGCAGCGTGCCTCGCCCAGACGAGCGCCGCCGTGGCATCACCCCGCATCAAGAACAAGCGCGACAAATTGAAGCAGACACGCGGATCACTCGCGTCCTGTTCGCGGGCCGTTTGCAATTCTCGCTCGGCGGCATCGACCT
>CAZILR010000394.1:0-5644 GCA_964539995.1 uncultured Planctomyces sp. | reverse complement strand
AAGTCGGCCGGCTCGTGCAGGCGATTGAAGACTTGGGGCAATTGGACAACACGCTCGTCTTTTACATCGTGGGAGACAACGGCGCGAGTGCCGAAGGGACCATGAACGGCCTGTTCAATGAGTCGACTTACTTCAACGGCGTCCCCGAATCGGTCCAAGATGTTCTCAAGCATATTGACGAACTGGGTGGCCCAACTTCCTACGGCCACTACGCGGCGGGCTGGGCCGTGGCGGGAGATTCGCCGTTCGCCTGGACGAAGCAGGTCGCCGGCAGTTACGGCGGCACTCGCAACGGCCTGGTCATCCACTGGCCCAGCCGCATCAAAGCAAAGAACGAAATTCGCTCGCAGTGGCATCACGTCATCGACATCGCGCCGACGATCCTCGAAGCCGCCGGCCTACCCGAACCCAAATCGGTCAACGGAACGCCGCAGACTCCCATCGAAGGGGTGAGCATGGTCTACTCGTTTGCGGACGCCAAAGCGAAAGACCGCCACAGGACGCAATACTTTGAGATCTTCGGCAACCGAGGCATCTACCACGATGGTTGGCTGGCTCACACCGTCCACCGCGCCGGTTGGGAACAGAAGCCGCGGAGGCCGCTGCTCGAAGATAAGTGGGAGCTGTATCACGCCGACGAAGACTTCAGTTCGGCCAACGACTTGGCCGCGAAGAACCCGGAGAAGCTCAAGGAGTTGCAAGAACTCTTCTTGAAGGAAGCGATCAAGAACCACGCGCTGCCTCTGGATGATCGGATGCTTGAGCGTCTGAACGCCGCCCTCGTCGGACGTCCCGACCTGATGGGCGGCCGCACTTCGCTAACGGTGTTCGAGGGCATGAAGGGGATGACGGAGAACGTCTTCATCAACACCAAGAACCGGTCGCACACCATCACCGCCGAAGTGCAAATTCCCGAAGGCGGAGCCAACGGAGTAATCATCGCCCAGGCAGGCCGCTTCGGCGGCTGGAGCCTGTATCTAAAAGACGGCAAGCCGACGTATGCGTACAACTACCTCGGCCTGCACACCGACAAGGTCGCTTCAAACAAGGCACTGCCCGCAGGCAAGGCGACCATTCGCTACCAATTCATTTACGACGGTGTTGGTCCGGGCAAGGGAGGCACAGGCACAATCCAGATCAACGGCGAGAAGATCGCCGAAGGGCGAATCGAACGGACGCAGGGCTTCATCTTCTCCGCCGACGAAGGAGTGGACGTCGGCCTCGATGGCGAGACGAACGTGACCGACGACTACCAGGAAGGCGACAACAAGTTCACCGGCAAGATTCAGAAAGTAACCGTCGAGCTGAAGTAACACGGCCGTGGCGGATGCCGCCAGCATCTGCCACCGACGTTCGCTGCGTCGGCCTCGCGTCAGTATGTTTGAACGGTATTGATGGCAGTTTCAGGAAATTCACAATTCAAGAATGGAGTCAGAGACATGAATCGCTTGAGTGTTTTTTGTGTGGCCTGGGGTTTGATCGTGTCTGCATCGCTTGCCATTGCAGACGATGCGGAGTTGAAGCGGTTTCAAGGACACTGGCAGGTGATCGAGTTGGTCGAAGACGGCAAGGTGATTCCGCCGAGTGCGATCGAAGACTGGCTGCCATCCGGCGGGAAGATCGAGATTGTGGACAACGCGATCGTTACGACATCGACGGACGATGGGAAAAAGCAGGTCCGAATTCTGGATGTTGACGCGACTCAATATCCGAAGGGAATCGAAATCAAGAGCCGCGACAAGAGTGAGGTCATGGGGATCTATCGGTTCGACAACGATCGGCTGCTGGTTTGTGTGGCCGACAGCGAAGATGCGACTCGCCCGCGCGAGTTCTCAGCGAAGGCTGGCTCGAAGCGGATGCTGATGACGCTCAAACCGGTGGGTCGCAAGATCACGGCTGACGAACGCAAGCCGTCGAAGACCGACAAGCCGGAGGCGAAGGAGCCGGCCGATCATCCTGAACCGTCCACGGCTGGCTCGGCCAAGTTGCTCAGCGACGACGAGGCCACGAGGCTGCTGAGCGGCACAACCTGGAAATACAACGACGCGCACGGCGCGTTGGTGCTCGCCCTCAACGCCGATGGCGGCTTCTCGACGACTCGTGAATCGACGGAGATGCGGCTGTTCAAAAAAGTCTTCGTGAGAGCGCCCGTTTCGAACGGTTCTTGGAGCGTCCAAAAAGGGAAACTTTGGTTTCACATCAAGTCATCGACGGATCCCGATCGCGTCAACGTGAAGGTGCCGTTCACACTTCGCGTCATCACCGACAAAGACCTGATCTTCGTAGACTACGTCGGCCACGTCGGTCAGGCCGTGCGCGTGAAGTAGACAATGAGCGATCATCCTCGACTTGTGGCGCTGGGAACCGGGTTATTCCTCCTGGTTCACTTTGGCTTGATGGCACGAGCCATTCTGCGGCCACACCGGGAACCGGCGTCCCGTGTGGCCTGGCTCGTGGTGATGACTGCGTTTCCAGGGCTTGGCATCGTCGCCTATCTCCTTCTGGGAGAAACCAACATCGGTCGCAAGCGGGTGGCTCGCATGCGCGAGGTGCTGGCGCGGCTGCCAAATCTGTCCGAGACACCTGGGGCACAGTCGGTCAATCTCCAATCCGAGGTGCCCGATCGGTATGCCCCTTTGTTCCGAGTTGGTCATTCCGTCAACGGCTTCGAACCCGTCGGAGGCAACCGGGCGAGGTTGCTGCCGGATTCCAACGCCACGATCGAGTCGCTGGTCGCGGACATTGACGCCGCGAAAGAGCATGTCCATCTGACCTTCTACATCTGGCTGCCGGACAACAACGGGCTCAAGGTGGTCGAGGCCCTCAAACGAGCCGCCGCACGCAAGGTCGCGTGTCGCGCGATGGCGGATGCTCTAGGCTCGCGCATTCTGATGAAGTCGGAACATTGGCAAGCCATGCGCGATGCCGGAGTCCACGTCGCGACGGCTCTGCCGATCCGTAATCTGCTGCTGCGTCCGTTAAGAGGTCGCATCGACCTGCGCAACCACCGCAAGATCGTGGTGATCGACAATCAGATCACCTACTGCGGGAGCCAGAACTGTGCGGACCCGGAGTTCCGCATCAAGGCGAAGTTTGCTCCGTGGGTGGATGCCATGATGCGTTTTGAAGGTCCGATCGCTCGGCAAAATCAGCATCTGTTTGCTAGCGACTGGATGACCCAAGTCGATGAAGACATCACCGACATTTTGAAACAGCCGCAATCTCCCGGTGAACTTGGACTGACGGCACAGGTGATCGGCACGGGGCCAACCGTGCGTTCCGCTGCCATGCCGGAAGTCTTCGAGACGTTGATGTATGCCGCCCGTCGCGAACTGACCATCACGACTCCGTATTACGTCCCCGACGAGTCGATGCAGTCCGCCCTTTGCGCCAGTGCTCGACGAGGAGTTGTCACCACGATCATCTTCCCGGCACGCAATGATTCTTGGATCGTCGGCGCGGCGAGCCACAGCTACTACGCGGAGCTGCTCGCTGCGGGAGTTCAAATCTTTGAATACGAGGGCGGTCTGCTGCACACCAAATCATTAACCTTGGATGGCGAAGTCACCTTGATCGGTTCCGCCAACATGGACCGCCGAAGTTTTGAACTGAACTACGAGAACAACATCCTCCTTTACGATCCGACGTTGACCGCCGAGATGCGCCGGCGTCAGGAGGACTACCTGAGTCGATCTCACTCGGTCACCGCCGATGTGGTGAGAAACTGGCCCTTGCGCCGTCAACTGTGGAACAACATCATCGCGATGCTGGGGCCGGTTTTATGAGCCGGCGAGATGAAGACATGCCCTCTGGAGTTCGCCATTTCCGGCACACATCATGAAGAACAACCTCTTGACGATCGGTGCCGGCTTGACGGCGTTTGCCGTTGTGTTTGTCGCCACGAAGGTTTGGAACACGCCGCAAGCCGAGGGCGACGCTCGCAAAACGGAAGTGAAACAGTCGGCAGGCAAGCCGCCAGAGAAGACGGTTTCGGGCATGATTTGGATGGCCGGCGGCGAGTTCGCGATGGGGACTGATTCGGAACTCGGCTGGCCGGATGAGAAGCCGGCTCATCGAGTGCGCGTCGATGGGTTCTGGATCGACGAGACTGAAGTGACCAACTCGCAGTTCGCAGCGTTCGTTGAGTCAACGAAGTACGTCACGACGGCGGAGAAGGTGCCGTCGGCCGAGGAGATTCTGGCGCAGTTGCCGCCGGGGACGCCCCCTCCCACGAAGGAACAACTGGTGGCGGGGTCGCTGGTTTTCACGATGACCGAAGGGCCGGTGAACCTGAAAGATTACTCGCAGTGGTGGAAGTGGACTCCAGGCGCGAGCTGGAAACATCCCGAAGGGCCGGAGAGCAACCTGGATGGTCACGAAGAGCATCCGGTCGTGCATGTCTCGTGGGACGATGCGGTCGCGTTTGCGAAGTGGGCGGACAAGCGATTGCCGACGGAGGCGGAGTGGGAGTTCGCAGCGCGCGGCGGATTGATCGACAAGCCGTATGTTTGGGGCGATGACGCACCGAGCGACACGCAAGTCTTCGCCAATATCTGGCAGGGGAAGTTTCCGCACACCAACGTGGAAGCTGATGGTTTCTTGCGGACGGCTCCGGTGCGCAGCTTCAAAGCGAACGGCTTCGGCCTGTTCGACATGGCAGGTAACGTGTGGGAGTGGTGTGCCGATGCCTACGACAGCAAAGCCTACGCTCGTCGAGCGGGATCGAAGGTCATTTCCAATCCGCTCGTCGAACAGGGCTTTGATCCTCGCAATCCGCAAACCGGCAGCCGAGCACAGCGCGGAGGTTCATTTTTGTGCAACGATCAGTATTGTTCGCGTTATCGACCAAGCGCTCGGCATGGTCTGTCACCCGACACCGGCATGTCACACGTCGGGTTCCGCTGCGCGAAGTCCCCCTGATGTCGCGGGTGCGTCTGGTATCCGATCGACACAAAACACATCGGCGACGAACAAGTCACTTTCGGTTCCCATCACTTTTTAAGGAGACATCAATGAGGTTTTCTAAGCTATTTCCAACAGTCGCCGTGCTGGCAGCGGGAGCCGTACTCGGCTTCGTTGCGGCGTCGGGCGAGCCACGCACCGTCGCGCGAGCCGAAACTGCTCGGCCGGAAAGCGGCATTGTCGCTTTGCCGACGATCAATGTGTCGGCAGCCCAAACGCCGTGCTGTGACGCGAAGCTCGACCGCACGTCGGCGCTGGCGGATTCGGTTCAGGTGGCTGACGCTCGCGCCGCTGTGGCCGCGCACAATCTGACGGTGGCCACTGCGGCTCAGACCAGTGGCAAGAAGCCCAACATCCTCGTCATCTTCGGGGACGATGTCGGTTATTGGAACGTCAGCGCTTACAACCGTGGCATGATGGGCTATCGCACGCCGAACATCGACCGCCTCGCGAAGGAAGGGGCGATCTTCACCGATCACTATGCGCAGCAGTCCTGCACGGCGGGTCGCGCGGCGTTCATCACCGGGCAGTCGTGCTTTCGCACCGGCTTGCTGAAAGTCGGATTGCCGGGTGCGAAGGAAGGATTGTCGGAAAAGGATCCGACGCTCGCCGAGTTGCTCAAGGCACAGGGCTATGCGACCGGTCAGTTTGGAAAGAACCATCTCGGCGACCGCAATGAATT
>CAZILR010000393.1:0-5657 GCA_964539995.1 uncultured Planctomyces sp. | reverse complement strand
TCATGTTGAGATCATCGCGCTTGATGACGCGATTGAGATGCACATACATGAAATTCAAACCGGGCGTCGTCCCCCAGTGGCCGACCAGCCGCGGCTTGACGTGATCACGCTTGAGCGGCTTCTTCAGCAGCGGATTGTCGAACAAATAAATCTGCCCGACCGAGAGATAGTTTGCCGCTCGCCAGTAGGCGTCGATCTTTTTCAGTTCGTCAGCGGCAAGTGGGCCAGAGGTTTTCTTCGCGGGACGTTTCGTGGTGCTCATTCGGAGGTTCCTGTTATTGATTGGCGAGCCGGGCGGCGTCAGCCTGTTTGAAATTGCCCCCACTGGGCTTGCCCCAGTGGCTCGCGGGATTTTGCACTACTTGTTGCTTGCTGCTGATTTCAAGTAGTGCAAAGTCCCGCAAGCCACCCCGACAAGCGGGGTGGGGTGAACGTCAAGTGGCTAACGCCTTTCGGCTCGCTGGTGAAATTGGTTGGTGTGATTTTGATCGGTTCGCGCCGATGCTGGCAGCATGGGCCACGGTCACTTGTTCCCCAGCAGCGCGTCGCGGACCTCGGACAGTTCCTTACGTTTGGCGGCATCGACTTTCGGGAAGTGCAGGTCGAGTGACGAGAGCGCGTCGATCACGGCGGCGGCGACGACGATGCGCGTGAACCATTTGTTGTCCGCCGGGACAACGTACCACGGCGAGTCCTTCGTCGCAGTGTTTCGGATTGTGTCTTCGTAGGCGTCCATGTAGTCGCCCCACAGTTCGCGTTCGGTCGCGTCGGCGGACGAGAACTTCCAGTTCTTCGCCGGCTCGTCCAGACGGCTGAGGAACCGCTTGAGTTGCTCCTTCTTCGAGACGTGCAGGAAAAACTTCCGCACAATCACGCCGTTGCGAGTGAGGTACTTTTCAAAGTTGCGGATGTCCTCGAAGCGGTCGTCCCAAATGTGTTTCGTGACGACTTTCGGTGGCAGCTTTTGATGGGCGAGGTACTCCGGATGGACCCGCACGGCGAGCGTCTCTTCGTAGTACGACCGATTGAAGATTCCGATGCGGCCACGCTCCGGCAAGCACTTCATGCAGCGCCACAGGTAATCGTGATCGAGGTCTTCGGTCGTCGGAGCCTTGAACGAATAGACTTGGCAACCCTGCGGGTTGACACCCGACATGACATGCTTGATCGCTCCGTCCTTGCCCGCGGCATCCATCGCCTGAAAGATCAACAGCACAGACCAGCGATCCTGGGCGTAGAGCTTCTCTTGGAGTTCGCCGAGCACCGTGATGCCCTCTTGCAACGCTTCCTTGGCTTGCGGCTTTTGCTCCTCCTTCAGCCAAGCGGTGTCGTCAGGGTCGATATCCTTGAGCCGGAATTTTTTTCCGTCCGTGATGCAGTACTGCTCCGCCAGCTTGTGCGCTCGTTCGTGCAGATTCTTCATGGTGTGGTTTCCGAGTTGTGATGTCCCAGGACCAGCCGGAACGCGCTAGCGTCCGGTTTTGAACGTCGCTGTAAACCGGACGCTAGTGCGTTCCGGCTGATTCGTTGAGCGTGACAATCCGCTCATTTGTGCCGCCGATGCGCGCTCTGCCGCACAAACCGCTCACAGCGTGATCCCGTTCTTCTTCGCGAATGCTTGCCGAGTCTCTTCGCCGACGAAGTAGAACTTCGTCCCTTGCCAATCGAGCGTCGCGGCCGCCGCGTATTTGGGGAACCGCGTGTTGCTGATCGGATCCACGACCATGTGGCCTTTCAGGTAGTACTCGTTCTGATGCAGCGACAAGTACGTTTTCACGAAGTCCACGATCCGGTCGTCAATCCACTTCGCGGTGGCTTCCGGGTTCGGATCTTCCAGCGGGAATTCGGCCCGGACGTGCGGCTCGAATTTCATCAGGATCGGCAGGATATGGAGGTCGTAATCGAGCACCAGCTTGCGAACTTCGAAATCCGTCGAGGCCGAGAATCGCAGCACGATGTCCGCCAACGGCGAGCTGAACGTGAACGTCGCCTCGCGAGCCGTCGGCGTCACCGACGGCGTGAGTTGGACCTTGTCGCCGAATTTCTTCGCCAGTGCTTCCAACCGAGGCCGCCAGGTGTCGCGCAACTGGTCGCAGGCTTTCGCGAACAGTTCCAACCGCTCTTGCCGGCCGTGGTACTCCTGCACCTGCTGCGTCTGAAACTCCTTGATCTGCTTCTCGGAGGCCGAGAATTCGGCATCAATCCGGCTCAGCAAGCTATTCAGGTCCGCCATGATTCAGTTCCTTCGAGTTGAGTCATCGAGATGAAACGGTTTCGAGATCAGTCGTAGCCGAAGTCGTAAGACTTCGGATGTTCGATGTTTCCGGTCCCCGAACTCTCACGAGTTCGGCTACGGGCAAAAGTTCAGCCGACGACGATTCGGTCGGCGAGGATCGGCAATTCGGTGGCACCCATGACCGCGTGGAGCACCGCTTGCTTGCCGTGGTAGGTTTTGGTGCGCCCCTCCAGAACCAAGCCGTCGTCGAAGGCCTGGATGCGGAAGTTGAGAACGCGCTGGGAGAATTCGCCGCGGATGCGCTGTTCGATCCGGTCGAGTTGTTCCCACGGATCAGCCGACGACGACTCCGCGAGGGCCACGGGGCATGGCAAATTCATGATGAGGACTCTTGATGTGGTCGAGCCTTCGGAGCAATCCGGCTCCGAAAACGCGGTGGGTCGAGGCGGCGATCCGTGCCTGCAACTCAGGGATTTGATGGGGATCAGACAGGCCAACGAGCACTCCAACGCCATCGCGGGACCGAGCGAAAGAGAGGTGTCCCCCGACAGCGGCCATTCTGATCCGACACAGTGAACACTTCAAGCAAGCCACGGGCCACAAATTCATCGCGGCTTCAAAATGCGGCCAGCCACTAGCCGCGATCAAGCTCAACGTAGCCGTCATGGCTCCGCGTGACGAGCCGAATGCTTCACGCGCGGCAGCATTCTTCAGATGAAATCAGCGAAGGCTTCGGCTTATCACGCGGTGCGTGATGGCTACGTTTGCTCGCCTCACACCACCATGTAAAACGCCGAGGCCAGAATAACGTACACCATCAGCAGCAACACCCCTTTGAACCAGTGCGAGCGACCGTCGCTGGCGACTTGCCAGAGGATGTTGATCGACAGGATCACGGCCAAGCCCTCTCCAGAGGAGAACACGAGATTCATCGGCGCGGGGCCGATGACGTAGCTCAGCAGGACCAGTAACGGAGCGACGAACAGGGCGATTTGCGAACTGCTGCCCACGGCGATGCCGAAACTCAGGTCCATGCGATTCTTCATGGCGGCAAGCACGGCGGTGCTGTGCTCGGCAGCATTGCCGATCAACGCGACCACGATCACGCCGATGAAAACGCTGGACAGTCCCATTGACTTGGCCGCCTCGGAAACGGAGCCGACCAAGATTTCGCTCATCCAGGCGATGAAAACGGTTACCACCGCGAGTACGCCCAGCGACAGACGCAGGCTCCACAGGTGACCGTGTTCGGGCTGGCCCTTCGTAGGTTGCTCGGCGGGCTTGCCGCGAAAGAGGTCGCTGTGGGTGTGCAGAGAAAACCACAAGCTCAGCACATAGGTTGTCAGCAACAGAATGGAAATGACCACGCTCAGATCGTCAGTGCGGGCTCGCACCTCGTCCTTGCCGAGATGGTAGAACGCACTCAGGAGGATGAGGGCAATCGACGTGACGCTCAATGTCGCCACCTGGGACTGTGCGGCCAGTGAATTAAATTCCTGCACTTTGTGTCGCAGGCCACCGGCGACGAACGACGCTCCCAGCACCAGCAAGATGTTGCCGATGATCGAGCCAGACAGCGACGCCTTCACGACCTCGACCTGACCGGCCTTGAGTGCGACGATGGCGATGATCAACTCGGCCGCGTTGCCCAGCGTCGCGTTCAGCAGCCCACCGACTCCTTCACCCGCTCGCTCGGCGATGTGCTCGGTGGCGGTCCCCAGCCAACCGGCCAGCGGGATGATCGCGGCGGCCGAGAGCAAAAAGATCAGCGTGTGCGATTCGGGATGCGCATGCTCGGCGTAAACCGCCAACACAATGCAGACCAGCAGCCAATCGAGCGATGGTTTGAGCAGACGAGAGAGGTCCATCGAGATTTCCTTTTTCAGTTCATTAACGAGGGGTCAGCCACCCAACGCGATCGTGATGAGCACCAGCGACAGCCCAACGGCGGTCACCCCCGCGCCGATGCGCCATGGGCTCGCTCCGACGACTCGGCCCCACCAGTACCCGACCACGAATTGCAGAACCAGCGTGATGATCGCGGAGAATCGTACCGCGTTGTGCGTGTCTGTGACGAAGACGAACGGCAGCACGACGGGCAGCGTGGCCACGACAATCAACAATCCGACGGCGATTCCACCCAGGATGTCATCGCGTTGGATGCGCGGCGGTTGGACATCAGCTCGTCGGGCGATGTCGAGCACCCAGCGGTAAAGCTGTTCGCGCTCCGTCGGATTCGTCAGCGATTCCAGTCGGTCGCCAAGTTCTTCTTGGATTTGCTGCAGCGCGGCTTCATCCGTCGGCGCGGTACGCACGCGGTTGACGATCCGCGCCTTACGACCTCGCTCAAACAGCGACACCAGGACGAACATCACTCCGTCCACAATCCCCCAAGCCACGTTGCAGCCCAGCACGGCCACGAGCAATTCGCGGTTGGTCGACTTCTCCAAGCCCAGCCGCACCGCTCCGGTGATCCCCAATGCCATAATCAACCCGAACAACACCTCGTTCAATCGCGTCGAAGGATCGAGATGTTTCTGAATAAACGACCGCATGAAACGTACCACCGAGGGAAGCATTGGAAATCCCCCACTGGGCTTGTCCCAGTGGCTCGCGGGACTTTGCGCTACTTCGATCCAATGCGAATCCGCAGTAGTGCAAAGTCCCGCGAGCCACCCCGACAAGCGGGGTGGGGTGAATCTCAAAGGGTTGGCTCAGAAACTGTAATTCGTCCGCACGCCGAAGACCCACGTCGTATCGACTCGCGGCAAGGCGGAATCAATCACCTGCGCATCGAGCGTGATGTGGAGCAACGGCGATACGGCGATGTTGTAATACATTTCGCTTCCCACTTCGTCTCTGACGTTGAGGCCTTTGAGCAAGTCTTCCTCGCTCATGTCCACGAAGAACACGCCGAGTCCCCAGCGGTCCTGCTTGCGAGACGGAAACAGCCCGACGCCTCCCAGACCGAGCGCCGCGTTCTGCTTCACGAAGTTCGGGTTGCCGTCGGACACGCCCCAGCGAGCGAACACGCCCCAACCGCCGTTCTCATCGCCGTGCAGGAATTGGTGGGCGTTGTAGTAGAACGCCCAAGTATCCGATTCGGTCGTCGGGATCGGCAGGCCCTGCACAATACTGATGATGACCAGCCGCGGATCGGCGGCAATGTCGGTTCGACGTGCGTTGATGCCGTACAGAAAGCCGAACGTCTGTGCTCCCGGCCGCTCACCAAGCTTGTGAGCGAAAGTCCATTCCGTGTTGAAGGTCGTCCCATGCCAGTGTCGAAACGGATTCACCCCCGCCGTCTCCGCGCTGCCGAACACGGAAGCCGATCCGGTCACATTCTCGCTGGGCGCGAAGTCCATTCCCGCACCGAGTGACGTATGCGGCACCGTGGCATCTTCGACCACGGAATACAGCA
>CAZILR010000392.1:0-5660 GCA_964539995.1 uncultured Planctomyces sp. | reverse complement strand
TGTTCTCGACGGGTGCCGACGTCGCGGCTTTCTGTCGCATGTTGCTCAATGGCGGCGAACTGAACGGCAAGCGATATCTCTCCGAAGAGGCGATCAAGACGATGACCAGCAAGCAGACGGGCGATGCTCTCAATAATGGCTACGGCATCGGCTGGTCCACGAACGGCATGACGTTCGGCCACGGCGGAGCGCTCGCCACCAACATGACGATCGACCCACAACGCGGACTCGTGACAGTGTTTCTTGTTCAACACGCCGGCTTCCCCGGCGACGGTAACAAGAGTCAGGGGGCGTTCGTCAAAGCAGCAAACGATGCGTTCGGAAAATAACGTCGGAATTCACTTCGACAATTCTTTCAGAGCTTGTTCGTACAAACCAAGCACTTTCGCTCGTTGCTCGGCGGTGTCGAACTGAGCCTTCTCGGTGATCGACGCGCGGGCGGCTTCGACTTCGTGACGCAGCCAAGCGACATCGGCGGCGCGGCGGATCGTGCGACCGTCGATGGTGACATAAACCGCCGACGTGTGGCCAAACAGCGGGCGGCCGTATTCATTCTTGTTCGCGGTGCTGATCCGAGCGGCCAGCCAACTCGGTTCGGAGACCTTGATCGGTTTGCGGATCGTCGCGGTGAAATGACCAGCCGCCGCGACCGACGATTCGCTCGCGATCACTTGGCCGTCCTGAACGATCTCCAGTAATTCAAAGTTGCTGCGGCCAATCACGCTCGCCGTGACGGTGACTTCGCTCGGTTGAGTCAGGTCGAGCGTATCACCAATCCGCGAATGATCGACTCGAAACTCCAGCAGAGGGCCGTTGGTGATGACGGTGCGTCCGGCACGCAGCGCAGACAGCCAAGTTTCAGGCGTGAGGTCACCTTCGACCTCTGCGTACACACGAGCGAAATCGTCCATGAACCAATCGGTGCCGGTCGAGAACGGGACTTTTAGCCCCGCGTTCAAGTAGCGATAAAAACTGTCCGCGTAACTTCCGTGGCTGCCTCCGTCAAAAATGTTCTGAGCATCCAGCCGTCCGGCAATCCAGTTCGGAATATCCTCAAAGCCCCAGTTGTTGTGACACCAGATCGCCGTGCCATCTTGCTGGTGAGCGGTCTCCAGTCCCATCGCGATCGGCGGAAAATCTGGCGGTGTCTTCGCGATCCCTTCGCCGATGCTGACCGGCTGCACGAGTTCCTTCAGGCCCAGCAACATGACGTGGCCATACCCCTCGCCGCCAGGGCCGAAGTTGTGGCGATGCTCCTCGCCGTTGGAGACCAGCACACCGCGCGTCTCCAAGAACTTGAGCCGCCCGGTCGGGTATTGGTTCGTGATGTAGTCCTGATCTGCTCCGGCTCGCTTCAAGTGCGAGACGAACAGCACGTCCAAACCATCGGCCGCCGGAAAGTCTCGCAAGTACCGGTCTGACTCTTCACGAGTCAGCTTCATCAAATGCAGATGCGTGTTGGCCGAACGCCAACCTCGCTCGCGAGATTTGTGAAATCGCTTCAGCGGGATCGACACGTCGCGCGGTTGTCCGTTGCCCAAATCCATTTCGACCTTCGCAACTTCCGTTTCAAGTCCCGAAAATGCTTCGAGGGTCACGGCTTGTCGCGGCAATTCGATCGTCGTCGCTTGCGGCATGACGAACCAGTCGGCGATGTCCGGCTGTTTGGCGAGGAGTCCCCAGCCACGCGAATCCAGCCCGGCCGGTTTCAGTAGGACTCGCTGATCGCCATCCTTGTGCGTGATCCGCACGACTCCTGCCAAAGGGCGGCCGGTTTCAGCATCGGTCAGCGTCAGCGTGACACGGCACATCCCATCCGGTGCGAAGGCGGCGGCGACCAGCAGCAGTCCAACAGCACTCAGACAGGCCAAACACGCTCGCATTGCGAATCCTTTCATTCACTCATCAGCCGGAACGCGCTAGCGTCCGGTTGCGTGAGCTTACCGAGAATCGGACTCTAGCGCGTTCCGGCTGATTTGGGATTCGATCCGTCCGCCTGCTTGCCCAACTTCGTGTCCTTGCGAATGACCGTTTCCATTTGGGCCTGCGTGGGCCGAGTCGCCTTGGAATCGACCGAACAGACCGACAGGCCGCTCGCCACCGCCGCTCGCTTGGCTCGTTCGTCCCACAACCGCTCACGTTGCCGAGCGATGGCGTAGCGGCGATCCAAAATCTGCTGGAAATTGAACGTCACTGGTTTCGGCTGAGCGAATGGGGTCAACGCCACAGCGACTTCACGAGCGGTCGCGAATCGCTGCTCGCGGTCCTTCGCCAAAAGTTTGTGGATAATCCGAGCGACTTCGTCCGGCAGTCCGGGCACCAACTCGCCAATCGGACGCGGCTCTCGATTCCAATGAGCGTCGAGCTTCTCGGATCGCTTTTCGCAATCGGGAAACAACACGCTGCCGCTGAGCATGAAGTACATCGTCGCGCCCAGGCTGTAGAGATCGGCCCGACGATCCACTTGGAAACTGTCACGAGCTTGTTCGGGGGCAATGTAGTCGGCGGTTCCCAGGCAATCTTGCCCGAAGATCATCGTGAGCGAATACTCGTCATCGAGCACGGACTTCGAGGCCACCGACAAGCCGAAATCCAAAATGTGCGCGTTGCTGAACTCATCGACCAGAACATTGGACGGCTTGAGATCGCGATGGACCAGCCCATTGCGATGCGCGTTTTGTAATCCGGCCGCGATGTGCTGCGCGATGTGGCAGGCGACGGGCCAGGCGATCGGGCCGCCGAGTGAAACGAACTCGTCGATGCCGACGCCACGAACTAAATCCATCACCATGTAATGCACTTGCCCGTACAAGCCGACCGACTTGCCGACCTCGCGCGTGCGAATGATGGCGGGATGATTCAGCCGCTGCCCGGCTTCCGCCTCCAATTTGAACCGAGTCACCAGACCGGCATCTTCGGAGTTCTGCTCGCACAACATCTTCAGGGCGACTTCTTCGCCAGTCTTCATATCGCGAGCGATGTAGGCCCAGCCCATGCCTCCCGAACCGAGCACCTCATCAATGCGATACTGATTGATGAAGAACCCGCGAGTCCGTCCCTCCAACAATCGCTGTGCCTGCAACCGAGTCAGGATGCCCGCTTTGACGAGCGCCTTCGCGACCGTCATCGCGTCGCTCTCGCAGAGTTCTCCCAGCGTCTCCAGCGCGCTGTCAAACTGGGCGTCCGTCAGCAGCTTGCTCTGCTGAAGATGCTCAAAGAACTCCGTGGCGTTCGCGAGTGTGCTCAAGGCGATGTACCGATCAAACGAAGGGCACTGGTTCGGAAGAACTCCCGAAAGTCCGTGACTCGGACTTGATTTGGATCGGGATATTATGGGTCATGGAATCCAGAAAGAAGCCGCAGAAATCGTTTCGCGAGCCAGACTGCGGGAAGAAGCCTGACGGCCAGCGGGAATCCGACACTCGCACGCCGCCACTCCGACTTTCGGACACGCTACCAGACCGCAACTCACTTTGACGGCTTCTTCAGCTTCTCGATTTTGTCGCGAAGTGGTTTTTTCAGCGGTTCGGACGAGGCCTTGGTGATGGCCTGCTCGTACTGTTCGATGGCTTTGGCGGTCTCGCCGACCTCGGCGTAGACATCGCCCAGCCCGTCGTGCCAGAACATCGTGAGAATTTCAGACCGCCCTTCGGGACGCGCTTTGAGTGATTTTTCGACCGCCGCCTTGGCCTTCTCCTTGTCGTCCGCTTCGAGCCAAGTCTTCGCGACGTCCTTCCAGTTCGACGCGGCGGCCGTGGCATCCGCATCAGCAGCCGTTTCCAGCCGTTCGGCCTTGGCGACGGCACGCTCGCGATTCAGCTTTTTCAACTCCCCCTCCAGCATCTGTCCGCGCTCTTTCTGCTCGCGAATAACACGCTGGTAGATCGTCGATAAGACGGCGAGCGCGGTAGGATCTTTCGGGTTCTCCTTCAACTTCGCTTCGTAACGCTCCACCGCGAAGTCGGTCTTGCCGCGCTGATGGAGGAACGACACGAAATCTGTCGCAATAATCGACCGCTCCGCTTGTCCGTCGCTGTTGGCTTGTATGTATTCGACCGCCTCCACCATCTTGTCGATGTTGTTGAGTACGCGGTACGGCCCCATCAGGGAGCGATAGAGTTCGACCCGTTGCTTCAAGTCCCCTTCCGGAGTCAGCTTCAAAGCCGCTTCGAGCGGCGCTTGAGCGGCCACATAGTTTCGAGCTTGCAGGTGCCTCGCCGCATCAAACCGAGCCTCTCGCACAGTCTTGTACTCTTGCCCAAAGCCGTACGAGACCGTGAAGCACAACACCACGGTCGCAATGAGAATGTTCCGTCGCATGAGATTCTCCTTCGGCAACCAAACTACCTTGCTTTGATTGTTCACAATTTCGGTTCACGCCGTGAAGAGTGCCAGATCGTCAAAACCTCAACGCGAGATTCGGCTAGATGGACTCGATAGAAGATGCGGTATCGTCCGGAGACTGTGTGACGAACATTCTGATCCTTTGCCGGCTTGTAAACGGGCGAGCTGAGCGGCTGCGAGGCCAGCAACTTTGTCCGGGCCACGATTTCTCGGATGACTTTTCGAGCGGCGCGTGGATTCTCCGCAGCGATGTAGTCCCGAACCTCGATCAAGCTCACGCGAGCCCGTTCGGACCATTTCACTTTGAAAACCATGTCTCGACTTCCAGCTCGATTTCCTCTTGGGAATACACGCGGCCAGCGGCGATGTCTTCATCGGCACGGCGAATCGCGGCCAGGATTTCAAGTTGTTCGAGCACCTCGTCGAAGGAAACCTCCTCCGGCATCTCACGGACGGCGTTGAGAACGGCTTCTTTCACGGACATGGCTGACCTCGCTTCATTGGATCACACTCAAACAGTCCGGCTGCTACGGAGCAGCCGGGCTGCTTGAACCATGATATCACCCCAAGTTCATCGTCACCGTCTTTGACTCGGTGTAGTTGTTGAGCGCGGCGGCTCCGAGTTCGCGGCCCATGCCGCTCATTTTGAAGCCGCCGAACGGGGCGGCGGCGTCGAAGACGTCGTAGCAGTTCACCCACACCGTGCCGGCTCGGACGGCGGCGGCGAAGCGGTGAGCTTTCTGGACGTCCTTCGTCCAGACGGCGGCGGCGAGGCCGTAGTAGGTGCTGTTCGCTCGCTCGATGATTTCATCGACTCCTTTGAACGGCAGGATGCTCATCACCGGGCCGAAGATTTCATCCTTGGCGATGGCCATCTCGTCGCGCACGCCGGTGAAGACGGTTGGCTCAATGAAGAACCCTTTCGAGCCGGCGCGATTGCCGCCAGTCAGGCAGGTGGCCCCTTCGGATTTGCCTTTGTCGATGTAGCTCAGAATTTTGTTGAACTGATCGGCATCGACTTGCGGGCCTTGAGTCGTCGTCGGATCGAACGGGTCACCGATCTTCCGATGCTTCGCGCGAGCGACGATCTTCTCGACGAACTTGTCGTGAACCGATTGCTCGACGAACAGCCGCGAGCCGGCGCAGCAGCACTGGCCTTGGTTGAAGAACAGACCGAACTCAGCCCCGGCGACGGCGGCGTCGAGGTCGGCGTCGGCAAAGACCACGTTCGGACTTTTGCCACCCAGCTCAAACGTCAGCCGCTTCAGCGTGCCGGCGGCATCAACCATGATCTTCTGAGCGGTCTCGTAGTGGCC
>CAZILR010000391.1:0-5683 GCA_964539995.1 uncultured Planctomyces sp. | reverse complement strand
GTCAGCGGCTCAAACGTCGTCGGCACGGCAAGATTCTTTTCGATGGAGCGAACGGTTTCCAAAAACAGTGCGGAATTGTAGCGGCACTTGGACCAATTCAGAGGAAGCCGACCGACCATTTCACGGATTTCCCGCTTCGCGGAATTCCACCAGACAACGTCGAAAAGCAAAGGTCGCCAAACGAGTTAAATGCTTCGCTGTCCAGTTCGCTCCGCAGTTCCATGAAAATGGCCTTCACTCAAACAAGTTTCAGACCACTCTTTCTCGCCCGTTGTTGACCAGTACAATCCCGTTGTCATTTCAGAAAGTTGAGCGTCCGTTGACAGAACCCGTTCCCACGCATGATGAACTTCACGATGCCGCCGTGCTCGGCGAGTCGGTGCCGCTGGGTTCCACGGTTCTGTACATGCCGCAGGCTGGATCGTCCGTTTTACCGTCCAGCCTCGTCGCAGAGTCGGACAAGAATTCGCCAACTCCAGCGATCGACCAACCACCCGCGCCGAAGCGTGTGATCAAGCCGCACGCCGAGAAGCTGTCCGGCAAGACGCTCGGAGTTTATCGCTGCGACACGCTACTCGGTCGCGGAGCGATGGGGGCTGTGTACCTCGCGTTCCATCAGCAGCTTGAGCGGCGATGTGCTCTCAAAGTCCTTTCGCCGAAGTACGTCGAGACTGATGCCGACTACGTCAATCGGTTTCGCCAAGAGGCAATCACCGTCGCGAACCTGCATCACCCGAACGTCGTGATGGCCTACGCGGTTGGCAAGCACGACGACCTCCATTACCTGGAGATGGAGTTCGTCGCCGGAAACTCGTTGCAAAAAGTGCTCGATGCACGACAGCGTTTGACACCAGCCGATGCTCTGCGAGTCACCGCTGAGATCGCCGATGGCCTCGCCGCCGCACACCGAACGGGACTGATCCATCGCGATGTGAAGCCAGAGAACGTCTTGATGACGAAAGAATCGCACGGTCTCGGCCGAGCCAAGATCGGCGACTTCGGACTCGCCAAACGAGTGCGTGGCCGTGGCGAGAAAGTCTTCGATGGTCTCGTCGGCACGCCCCACTACATGGCTCCGGAATTGTTCACCGGAGCGACCGCGTCGCCCTCGACTGACATGTACGCACTCGGCGTTTGTTTGTTTCGCATGTTGACCGGCCGACTCCCCTTCAACGGCAAGACGGTCAAGCAGCTCATGTCACAGGCGATGACGCAGTCGTTCCCGGACGTCCGTGCAGACTGCGACGATTTGCCGAACGAGGTCGCCCAACTCGTCCAATGGCTGGTCCATCGCGATCCGCAACAGCGTGCTCGCGACGCTGACGAAGCTCAACCGCGGTTGTTCGCCGCGCTCGAACAGATCCGCGACGTCCGGCAACTGCTTGCCGAGGCATTCAACGAAGAACAGGACATCACCTGGTCCGCGCGAGAAGGTTCCGACGAGTTCGATGTCGTGGTGAAGCTCCCTCATAACCGCCGGCAACGAGTCGTGATCGCCTCGGCAGACGACAACGTCCCATTCCGACAACTGCAAATCTTCTCGATCGGCGGCCCAGCTTCTCCGGACCAATATGAACTCGCGCTGCGTCGGAACGCGGTCCAACCGCACGGCAGCATCGCCGTCCGCGACGTCAACGGCCAGCCGCACTTCGTCATGGTCGAAAATCATTCGCGAGCCAAAGTCGCCTCCGACGAACTCTGCCGCAGCGTCCGCCATATCGCCCGCCACGCTGATGCGGTCGAGGAGTTTTTGACGGGACGCGATGTGAATTGACAGGGTGACAAGGTGAGGGGGTGACAGGGTGACGGAGGCCAACAATGACAATCCATCGAATCGTTGCCGATCGGATTTGAGTCATCGAGTGCCGAGTCCCGACTCTGCCCTCACCTTGTCACCCCCTCACCCTGTCACCTTGTCATCGTCTCGTGGTCGCACGCTGCTCATCGCTGCCGCGCTCCTCTGGAGCCTCAACGGCGTGATTGTCAAAAGTCCGACGATGCAAGCGATCCCACTGGAAGATCGTGGCTGGTTGCTGGCCTGTTATCGCTCGCTGTTCGCGTCGGTCGCGCTGTTACCGCTGGTGAGCTGGCGACGAGTGCGCTGGCGGCCGGGACTGCTCGTCTCGGCCGCGACGTTCACCGCGATGAACACGTTGTTCGTGATCGGATTGACTCGCACGTCGGCTGCGGCCGCCGCGTTCTTGCAGTACACGAGCACCGTCTGGGTCTTCCTGTTCGGCTGGTTCGCCTTGAAGGAACGAGTCCATCGCGGCAACGTTGTCGCACTGCTCTGCGCCGCAGCCGGCATCGCGTTCATCGTGCTCTCCGAGCGTGACCAACAGCGAGCCGACGGCAACCTGATCGCCCTCGGTAGCGGCGTCGCGTATGCCGGAGTGATCCTCTGCCTGCGCTGGCTGCGAGAGGAAGACTCTGCCTGGCTGACGCTGCTGAACCACTTCATCAGCGGCGTCGTGTTACTGCCGATCGTGCTGCCTCGCGACATCGAACTGCAACCGCTGCAATGGCTGCTGATCGCACTGCTGGGCATCGTGCAAATGGGCCTGCCCTACGTCCTGGCCGCTCGCGGAATTCCCCTTGTCACCGTCCAAGAAGCCGCACTGCTGTTGCTGCTGGAACCACTCGTGAACCCTCTCTGGGTCTGGCTCTGCTGGGGCGAACACGTCGGCTGGTCAACAATCGTTGGCGGCGGTTTGATCCTGGGAGGATTGGCGATTCGGTACGTCGTTTGGCCGGACTCGCGTTCCACGCGGGCCACCTGACGCCGCCGCTCCGAACCGAAGTGGTCATCGCACCACGACAACGCGCAGGTCCATGACGTTGGTGTGAGTTGGCCCGGTGAGCAACAGGCCGTCAGTTTGCTCGAAGAAGGGGTACGAATTGTTGATCGCCAGGAACTCGGCGGGATCGAGACCTTTGGCGACCGCCGCTTGGCGCAGGCTCTCGTCCACAACCGCTCCGGCCGCGTTGGTCGGGCCGTCTTCGCCGTCGGTGCCGCCGGACAAGATCGCGATGCGGTCGAGGCTGTCGTTCCACAGATGCTGCAATGCGGCGAGCGCGACCTCTTGATTGCGGCCACCCTTGCGCGGCTGATCGGTCGGCGCGAGTTTCACGACTGGCTCACCGCCACTGAGCACGCAGACGGGCGGCGTGACATCCGCTTGTCCGTCTCGAATGCGACGGCACAGTTCCGCCAACTCGCGGCCGACTGTTCGAGCTTCTCCGGCGGTGTTCGAGCCGAGCGATCTCACCGCAAAGCCCAACTCTTGAGCTTTCGCCGTCGCAGCAGCGAGCGCGGTCGCATTGTTGCCGATGACGATGTTTCGCGAATTGAGAACCGTACCGCGACCGTCAGAGAACGGCCTGGGTTGTTCATGCGGGCCGCTCCCTGACGGTCGCGGTACGGATTTCAGTGACTTGAAGACTGACGCCGGAACCTGTGGCGGCTGTGCTCTGAATCGTTCCAGCACAGCAATCGCTTCCTCCGCTGTGCTCGTGTCCTCGACCGTCGGGCCGGAGGCAATCACATCCAACGGATCGCCGATCACGTCGGAGATGATGAGCGCGATGACGGCTCGCGACTGCGAGGCGGCTCGCGCAAGGCCGCCCCCTTTGAACAACGACAGATGTTTGCGAACCGTGTTGAGTTCTTGAATGCTCGCGCCAGAGCGCATCAAAAAGCGGGTGACTGCGAGTTTGTCCGCCAGCGTGATCCCCGGAATCGGAGCCGGAGCCAGCGCGCTCCCGCCGCCAGAGATCAGCACGAGCACCAAATCGTTCGGCCCCGCGCTGTGCGCGAGCTCCAGAATCCGTTGCGTGCCGAAGACCCCTTCCTCGGTTGGCTCATTGACACCGGCAGGCCGCGCCGCGTGCAGCACGATTCGTCGCAACGGCCGAACGCAATCGCCGGGGACGTTCACCCAGCCGGAGACTTTTGCGTCCGTCAGCTCCTCGCTCAGCGCGGCTTCAACTGCCGTTGCCATGCCCGATCCGGCCTTGCCGACTCCGAGCACGATGATGCGGTCGAGCGAATTCGTGTCCCAGGTGTGCCCGCAAATTGACAACGTGCGGTCGTCACGATGGATCACGTTGCGAACCAACCGCTCGGACGAGACGGCCGCGACGCCCGCTTCCCAGATTGCTTGAGCTTGTTCTCGCAACATGACGAAACCCGACGAAACGAAAACGCCACCGGGCTTGCCCCGGTGGTTCAAAGGTCTCTGCACTACTTCAGCGGCTCAGAGGCCAAATGAGTAGTGCAAAGACCGTTGAACCACCGGGGCAAGCCCAGTGGCGAGATGATCGGTTCGCGATTACGCGCTCGGACGGAGCCGGCGGTACAGCGTCAGGACTTCGTAGAGGTCGGCGGAGATTTTGACTTCGTCGTCGGCGAAGTCGCTCAGCCAAGTGCGGTCGGATTTGGCCGCTTCGGCCAGCACGTTGATGATCTGCTTCAGTCGGACCCGCTTCATGCGAGGAGCTTCCGCCACTCGGTTCTCGGGGTCGTACAGTTTCAGTCGCGGTTCGGTGCTGGCGGCTCGCATCGTGATAACCTTCCTTGGACGATGATCTGCGATTCACTCCGATCGTCTTGATCGGTCTACTGAGAATCGGCTG
Organism: uncultured Planctomyces sp.; assembly: GCA_964539995.1. GTDB lineage: Bacteria > Planctomycetota > Planctomycetia > Planctomycetales > Planctomycetaceae > SXKJ01. The sequence goes on along the minus strand of CAZILR010000391.1, from coordinate 1,048 downwards.
GCCGACTGCGACGACTTGAGAACTTCTTGCGACCGCACAAACTTTTCCGAGCGATGAGTAATCGCTTTGATCAAAGTGGGATACCAACCAGAATCTGACTCAAGTCGCTGATGGCTTGTTTCGGCGGTTCCTGCCGGTCGGCTCGCTCGACTTTGCCACGGCCATTCGTCACCTTTCCACCCGTTCGACCCAGCTTGCCTGACCGGTTTCTTTTTGCGACTCCGCAACACGGCCATCAACATGTCTGGCCGCAGTCAGGATTGAGTTGGGTTTCCCGATGGACCGCAGCATGGACGAGCCGCCCTCAGTTGATCTCGCACGCCTCGCGAAAGAGTTGGGGCATCGTGTCGAGCAAGTGCAGAACGTGGTCGCGTTGCTGGATGCAGGCAACACGATTCCGTTCATCACGCGGTATCGCAAAGAGAAGACCGGCAACCTCGACGAAGAACAACTGCGGACGATCGAGTCACGAGTCCGCTCGATGCGGCAACTCAAGGAGCGTGCGTCCGCGATCCTGCGATTGATCGGAGCGTTGGGCAAGCTGACTCCCGAATTGAAAGCGGAGATCGAATCAGCCGAGACGCTCAAGCGGCTCGAAGACCTGTATCTGCCGTTCAAACCGAAACGACAATCGCGAGCCTCGGCAGCGCGCGAGCGCGGTCTCGAACCGCTGGCCGCACGCATCTGGACCGGCGATCCGGAACTCACGGATCTGAACGTCGCCGCCGCTGAGTTCGTCAACGCCGAAAAGGAATTGCCAAGCACGGTCGAAGTCCTGCAAGGCGCGGCCGACATTTTGGCGGAGAACATCAGTGAAGAAGCCGCGCTCCGCGAGCTGTGCCGACAACTCGCCTGGAAGACCGGCAAGTTTTCAGGCACACCAACCAAGGCCGGCTCTGAGAGCGGACACGAATACCGCGACTACTTCGAGTTCAACGAAGCGGCCTCACGGATTCCGCCGCACCGAGTCCTCGGCATCAATCGGGGCGAGAAGTCTGGTGCGCTGAGCATCAAGTTTGAATGGGATGACGCGGCCGTGCAGTCTGCG
>CAZILR010000390.1:0-5689 GCA_964539995.1 uncultured Planctomyces sp. | reverse complement strand
TGAGGCGGAATTCGGAAGTGGCTGTCACTAGTCGGTCAATCGGCTTTTTATCAGCGAAGCCCGGCGAGGTCTTGCAGCGTGTGCCAGTTGGCGAGTCGGTCGGCCTTGGCGTGCTGCAACGTTTCGGATGGATTGCCGTCTTTGTCGAAGTGCTTTGCGAAGCGGCCTTCGCTGCGGGCGAAGGTGATGAAATCGACGACCTCACCCGTTTTGGGATTCTTAAACCAATCCTCTTTGATGGCGGGGTTGCCCTGGAGCGACATGCACTTTTTGATCGAGTCCCCTTGGCGCGGATCGTAGATCACCAGCGGGAAGGCGCGGGTATCGACTGCCAAGCGAGCTTGATCCGAGGCCATGTTGTCGGCGACTCCGTGTTCTGGCTGGCAGGTCGTGTAGCAGTTGATGATCGCTGGGCCGTCGAATTCCAGCGCTCCGAGCACCGCTTTGTAGAAGTGGTTGGTGTGAGCACACGTCGTTTGCGCGACGTACGTCCGCGGGTGCATCATGGCGATCTGCACGATTTCTTTGCGGCGTTCTTGCTTACCATCGTACTTCTTGCCGTGCAGACTCATTTTTGTGTTTTGCCCGGTGTAAGTGGCCGTCGAGGCTTGGCCGCCCGTGTTCGAGTACACCTGAGTATCGAGCACAAACACTTTGATGGGCATTCCCGACGCGAACATGCGCGACAGTGACTGGAAGCCGATGTCGAACATGGCTCCGTCGCCGCCGATGCACCACAGCGGCTTGTCAGCCCAGCCGATTTGATCCCAGCGAGCGCGCACGCCCATCGCGTCGGCGGGAGCGTTCTCGAACAGCGAGTTCGTCCAGGGGACGAGATACGGGTTGTACGGATACGTCGAGGTATAGACTGTGTTGCATCCGGTCGCCGCAACGATGCCCCATTGATCGCCGTACTTGGCACCGGTTGCGGCGCAGAGCATTCGCAGCGCGGTTCCTTCACCGCAGCCGGCGCACGACCCGGCTCCACCGACGTAAATGTGAGTCTTCTCCTTCAGCATCATGTCGATGAGCAGGCTGTCGTTGATGTACCGCTCATCGGACGGGCCGAACTGCTTGAAGAGGCGATGACTCTTGCGGATGTCCTTCATCAACGGATCGGTCTTGGCGACCATTTTGAGGGCATCGTCATCGCAGACGGTGACGCACTCCGCGCAGCCTTTGCACTTGCTGGGATCGATGATGATGGCGAAGCGACCACCTTCGAGCCCCTTCTTCTGCGGACCTTCGTAGTATTTGCGGGTCTTCGACCAGTGATGCTCGAACTTCGCCCGCTCTTCCGGGTCGGTGATGGTTTGCAGTCGATCATTGAGCGTCGATTCCGCCAGCACCTTGCCGAGGATCGCGGTGTCCGGGCACTCGGTGACGCAGTCCATGCAACCGGTGCAGTTCTCTGGGATGTACTCCGGAATCTCAGGAGCGACGTAGCTGAAGTCTCGCAGCGTCGCGCTGCCGGCGGCGATCAGCGAACGAGCGAGCGGAAGATCTGCGGGGAGTTCTTTCTCGCCGTAGCCCTCTTCGTAGCCGCGGATGACGCGCTCGTTGAAGTCCTCGACGTCGAGGATCGGCAGAGCACACAGCTTGTACGGCGAATCCACGAGAGTGCCGTAGCTGTTGTTGTTGAAGGGATCACGGGAATTCGCCTCGTTCATCGAGGCTTGTTTGGTGGGAATTTCGGCAACAGACATGATCGTGGCTCCTGAGGTGAGTGCCACGGCTGTGTCAGCCGTGTTTTTTGTGAAAACCCACACGGCTCACAGAGCCGTGGCACGAACGAATTGGTTAGGCGTTGATGATTACAGCCGGGATTTCCTGCATGTCGCTGTAGCCCTGCTTGACGCAGGTGAGATTGTCCTGGACGACTTGGTCGCCGCGTTTACCGAAGTACTTGCGGAGAGCTTTCTCGACGCCAGCGTAAACCTCGGCGTCGGTCATCCCGCTGGCCTTCGAGTACGGTGTGAGTTTCAAGAAGCCACCGAGCAATACGATCCCCTGCATTCGCATTTCGAGGTCCGCTTCGGAAGCGACCGTGCGGGCGATCTTGACCATGTCGATGAAGAAGACGCGCAGTTTCTTGTCGCGGATCGTTTTCTTCTGGTGTTCGGGAATGCGTTGCCAGACGTCCGCCGGGGTCGTGTATGGGCTTTGCATGAAGATCGCACCACCGTTGATGATGCCGGTCAGAGGATTGCCGCTGAAGAGGGCATTTGTGTCGTTAAGCACCACCAGATCGACGTGCTCCAACTCGCTGTGCGTGAAAATGTGCGAGTCGGCGATCGTCAGGTAGTAGGTCGTCGGCAGACCCTTCTTCTCCGAGCCGTACTTCGGATACGCCTGCACGTCCTTGCCGAAGACTTGGCCGCCGATGGTCGCGATGACTTTGTTCGTCGTAACTGAGCCGAAGCCACCGACCGAATGGCCGCGCATCGAGAAGCCGCCACGAGGACGCAGGTCCGGGTCTTCCTTCACGGTCAGCGCCGTCGGGTGTTTGATGCCCAGGCTGAAGAAGTCCGGGCCATTTTCGACCATGTTGTCGAACACGGCGATCAAGTCACCGGGACGCACGTCGCGGCTGCCAAGCCCTGCCGCTCCGTAGTAGATGCGTGGCACGTTGTTGATCTTTTCGATGCCGTTCTGACCGACGATCGCGTCGCAGAACGCGGCTTTGATCTCGCGGGTTAGATGGTTGCCGGTCGTCGAGAGCGGATCGTCCATCCGTTCGAGGACCGTGAACGCTTTGCAGTCCCTGAGCGCGTCGATGATCGCTTGCGACGGGAACGGTCGGAAGCAGGTGACGTTCAGGCAGCCGACTGCCATGCCGCGCTTCTCTCGCAGGTAATCGACGGTCGCCTGAGTCGTCTCCATGTACGACCCCATGCCGACGATGATGTACTCGGCATCCTCGCAGCGGTACGGCGTCACGAAGTCGTAGCGTCGGCCCGTCTTGAGGTAGAACTCCTCGAAGGCGTCACGCAGCGCGGGTTCGCATTGCTCGTAGTACCAACGCTGAGCGAGCTTGCCCTTCATGTACGAGTCCTGATTCTGCACGACTCCCGACATGACTGGACTGGCCGGGTCCATGAAGTTGGTCAGCTTCTCTTCGGGCTTGCCGACGAACTGCTTCATGAATTCCGGCTCGATCAACCGGACGCTTTCGACCGTGTGTGTCGTGAGGAATCCGTCCTGAATGTTGAGGAACGGTGTCTTGGAAGCCTCGGCCGCTCGGCGCGAGATCAGGCAGAGGTCGCCGGCTTCTTGCGCGTTGCGAGCGAACAGCATTCCCCAGCCGCAATCGGCGACCCCGCAGACATCGTCGTGTCCGGCGTGGACGTTGAGCCCCTGGCTGGTCAACGCTCGCGCGCCGATGTTGAAGACCATCCCCAGCCGCTTGCCGGAGATCGTGTAGAGCACCTCTTTCATCAGGATCAGACCTTGGCCCGATGTGAAGTTGGTGACTCGTCCGCCCGCCAGCGCGAAGCCTTCGCAGAACGTCGCCGCCGAGTGTTCGCTTTCTGGCTCGACGAAGACCAGTTGGTCCCCCCAAAGGTTGGGGATGCCGTTCATCATCGCCGCGTTGAAGCCACCGCCCATCGTGGTCGAGCTGGTGATTGGGAACGCTCCTGAACCTTGGCTGATCCGGGACTCGACCCATACCACGGCTTCCGCGCCGTCGCAGGTCGTCGGGATGCCGGGATACTCAAACTTCGGTTCAGCCTCGTCATCGCTGGGCTGGCGAGCGACTCGTTCGGTCATCATCGTGGTCATGGGCTACTTCTCCGTCAGGAAGAAAATCGAATGATTTCTGAGAGGCTGGAACCGAACCGCAGGCTTGCGGCTACGCGGATGCGAGTTGAATAATCGTGACGCTAGGAATCAGGACGCCCCGAGGGGAGGTCATCTTGCCGATCCGCACCATTGATTTGCTGTTTGAGGAAACCGGTCTGTCGATCGAAGAAATCGCCGAGCGGTCGAAGTTGGAGTGCGAGCGAATTGAAGCGATCGCGGTCGGTCGCTGGACTCCCAGTCCGTTTGAACGTGATCGTTTGGCCGCGGCGTTTGGCGTGACGATCGACGACATCAGTTGGGGCCACTCGATGGCTCCGCGAGTGATTCGGTATCACCGCTTTGGGCTGCGCGACGGGTTTTAGAATTCGAGCCATGAGTGCCTCCCGCCGCGCTAGGCGTCCCCCAAGATGGCTGCCGGAATCAGCGTGATCGCCGCCTCGTGATGATGCTCGTGAGCGTAGGGGGACCACTTCAGTGGGGAGCATCCCCGGATGATGGCTCGCAACCGGCGTTGGCCGAGCACGCTTTCGATGTGCGTGACTTCGATCTGCCCAGCCCGCTCGTCGCTCAATTCCAGACGATAGGGCCGACCGAGTTGCAGGCATTCCTGCTGAGGCGAGTCGATGAACAACGCCCCCATCCAACCCGGATCGAGCGACCCCTGATCGAGGCTCGCCTCCAGATCCCTGAGCACCATCCCGCCGATGAGTAACCGTCCTCGAATCTCACCCATGACGCCCTCCGAAGAGTTGAGCGCACACGTCGGTCTGAGAAGCTGACGAAACCAAAACTGCGGATCACGGTCCCATTATGGGGACGAGTCTCCCGAAAAAGAAAGCGAGCGTTGCCAGTTGTTCGCGACCAGCAGCCCGGTCGGAGTGTCGTGCAGAACTCGCGGATGGTCGCGATACGCCTGACGGACTCAGCAGCCACGTCAGGCTTTGGAGGACTCGGATCGCTCTTGTGCCGGATCATGCCCCAGACGATGGCAGTGATCGCGAAATAAGTCGCCAACCAACAAACAGATCAGCCAAATCCGCCAGCGCGGCCACTGATAAGCCCACGGGCGGAAGAACGCCACCGCCGCTGGGTCTTGTCCCAATTCACTGAGGGTGTGGGTCGGACTTATTGCCGCATCGGAGGAATCATTCTTGTCACAAGGGCTTGGGCTACTGGCTGGTCAAGACCGGTGCCTTACAGGGGTTTGCGACGACTCTTCGCGGACTCTTGCCAGTCCGCGATTGCAAGAGTTGATCGCCCAGACCAGCAACGGCGCGTACGGAATCCAGACCATCCAGCGGTACGGATTCGGCACCAACAGCGAAGCCGCAACAAAGCTGATCACGCCGATCCAGACCGCGACCGACCACCGAATCATCAACTGTCGTTCCGCCCCAGGCTTTGTGCCCCTCAAGCTGCAATAGGTTCCGAAAGCTCCTCCCAGTACACCGATCCCGCCACCGACAAGTCCTCCGATCCAACCCATCATGCTCGGATCCATGACAGTACCTTTCGTTGCAGACTGAAATCTGGATTCGTTGTTCGCCACGCAGAATTTTACAGATTCTGGGGAGCATCGATACAAGATTTTGTCTCGAATCGTCCGAGCAAGAATTGCAATCGGCAACGATCTGGCTTGTCGTTCTTACAAAAAGAGCGACAGACGATGAGCGTGTCTGTGGCGGTTCTGCTCACGGCAACTCAGCTCAACCTACGGTCATTCCGTGAGTTAGACAATCCCAATGGGCACACGGAAAAATCGGCGAGGTCACTGGCACGCCGACTGCATTGAGCGATCCTCGTCGCCGCCACTCGGTGACCGCAGCCAGACAACAATCTGGGCTGCCCGACTGCGAGAGAGGTCGGAGATTCTGAGGAACCGCCG
>CAZILR010000389.1:5074-5689 GCA_964539995.1 uncultured Planctomyces sp. | reverse complement strand
CTCTTGTCGGCATACGAAATCGTCGGAGTGCGGCCGAACTCGCCGCAGAAGAGGAACAGCACGCGGTCGCTCAGCCCGCGAGCGTGCAAGTCTTCGATCAACGCCGAGACCGATTGATCGAACGATGGCAGCTTCTCGCGGTAGGCGTTGAAGATGTGCGAGTTGACCGAATGGTCGTCGAAGTTGCTGGTTCGTCCGGTTTCCGGTTTCAGTCGATACTCCGCCTGGCACTGTACGAAACGGACGCCCGATTCGACGAGCCGGCGGCACGTCAGCAAGCTCTTGCCGAAGTGCGTGTGTCCGTATCGCTGCCGAGTTCGTTCGTCTTCGCGCGACAGATCGAACGCCTCGCGTGTGCGCGTGCTGGCGAGCATCTCGATGGCTCGACGTTGCAAGGTGTCGATCGTCGGCAATGTCCCGTGCTGGTCGAGCACTCGCGGCAGCGAGTCCAGCGACTTCAACAACCCGCGCCGGCGGTTGAGCGACAGCACTCCGTCAGACGAAATCGACAGGCTGTCGGCCGCGTTGTCCGCAGGATAGATCGGAATCGGGTCGTAGATGTTGTTGCCGGTGGACGACTGCGGATTCGGGCTGGGCATGTACGGCGCGTAGGTC
>CAZILR010000389.1:0-5064 GCA_964539995.1 uncultured Planctomyces sp. | reverse complement strand
AATACGTCGGTCCCAAATACGCCGGCCCGCCGCCGTAGAACTTCGTGTTGGCCATGAACAGCAGAATGTCCTGAGCCTGCGATTCCAATTGCTTGGCGACGACCGAGCCGAGCTCCGGGAACTCTGAGTCTTGGAGGTTCGCGGCCTTCGACGGATAGCCAGTGAGGAAGCGATTGGTCCCGCCGGAATGCTCGGCCCGTTCGTGGTGCAAGCTGCGCACGATCGCGAACTTGTCCGCCATCGTCGCCAGCGTCGGCAACAACTCGGTGATCTCGACTCCCGGCACATTGGTCCGAATCGGCAAGAACTCGCCGCGATACTCGGCCGGAGCCTGCGGCTTCAAATCAAACAAGTCGAGATGACTCGGTCCGCCGTTGCCCCAAAAGAGAATGACCGAAAAATCCTTGGAGACCGTCCGCTTGCCGCCCGCCTGTTCCGCAGCCGCCAGCAGCCTCACCAGATTCAGATTCGCCCCCACCGCCAGAGCACCCAAGCTCAAGCCCCCGACCTTGAGCCAAGTCCGCCGATCACTCGGACCAGGACAGCGATGGTCAGCATGTCGAGCCATCATTCGCCCTCAGGTTGGGACGCGAATTCCACGCGGCCATGCTACGGAGTTCAATGATCGGTAGCGAGTGAAAACAGAGGCTACGTCATGGGTAGCCCACCTTCGGAGAAGGTGGGTGCCGCAGGCACAGGAAACTCAGAGTAGATGCTGATCGCACGGTTGAGGCCGCTGCGTTGATGCGACGTCGCTTCCGTGTTTCTAATGCTGCGCACACAGCTTGCCGAAGCGGCAAGCTGTGCCACCCGCGGATTTTGCCCCATTAAGGACAACGATCATGACTCGTTATTGGTGCGTAGATTTCTGCAATGACGCGATCCTAACGCATGGACTCGAGAAAAAACTCTGGATGATGCAATATCAGTACGATGATGGAAACGATGAATTTCAGGCTGACAGACCGGCTTCAATCACGAGAAACTGGCGACGGCTTCAGGAGATCAGTGCGGGGGATCGCTTTGTCGCCTACCGACCGCGCAACAAGTTCTTTGCAACAGGCACAGTCATAAAACCACGCCACGCGAAAACTGCCAAAGATCAGACAGACACGATTGAGGAGTATTTGAAGCGGAAGAGGTCACATGACCGAAAAACGGGGTTCGTTTTTTACACGCCGGTTTTCTACGAGGATTATTCCGATAACTGGCGACCTCCCAACGAAAAGTTGAGTCGATGGCCTCAGAGGATCGACGTTGACGAGTGGCGAAACTTTGTGCCCGATGGGGTCGTTGTGAAAGGCTTGAACAAGATCCCGCCCAATGAGCTTCGGGTCGCGGTTTTTGAAATCTCAAAGAAGTTCTTTGACAAAATTTCGGCAAAGTTGACCGCAGAGACCGACGTCGATTCGGCGGTCGAGGCGGTCGAATGCCAACAGGCAAAAGGCCAGGGCTTTCAGCTTGACAGTAAACTCCGTCAAGCGATCGATAAGTACGCCATGGAAGCTGCGAAGCGTTTTTTCAAAAGCAAACGATATGAGTGGGAAGACCATTCGAAGAATTGTCCTTATGACCTGCGTTGCACTCGGCGACGCGAAGTCTTGTACGTCGAAGTCAAAGGAACGCAATCAGCCGGTAACGAAGTGTTTTTGACAAAGAACGAGGTCAGTTTCGCTCAGAAGAACGAAGGCAACATGGCTCTGTTCATTCTGCACTCGATTGACGCCTCAAACTTCAACAACGGAGACAATCTCTCCGGAGGAATTCATACTTTGATTCGGCCGTGGATTGTGAACGACGACGACCTCACACCGATGTCATTCAAATATCGACTTACCGAAGACGATTGAGTTGTATTGAGTCGCCGCGCCGAAGGAATGACCGTTTCACCGCTGGTTGGCAAATCTGTCTATCGTTCCTAGCGGGACTCCTCATGGAACCAATTCTCTTCCACGGGCTTTGTCTGCGGCCGTTGCAAGACAGCGACGTCGAGTCGCTCATGGTGGCGGTTCGCGAGTCTGTGGCGACGGTCGGCCGGTGGATGCCTTGGTGTCACAGCGAATACACGGCGGATGAGGCTCGGCAGTGGATCGCCGTCTGCGAGCAAGCGCTCGCGGAAAAGTCCGCGTTCAACCTTGGTGTGTTTTCGGCCGACGGAACGGAGTTGCTCGGCGGTGGTGGCCTGAACCAATTCAACAAGCTTCACAACTTCTGCAATTTGGGCTACTGGGTTCGCGAGTCCAAGCAACGGCATGGCATCGCCACGCGCGTTGTGCAGGCGTTGGCCGACTTTGGTTTCTCCGTCCTGGGCCTCACACGCATCGAAATCGTGGTCGCCGAAGGGAACGAGCCGAGCAACGGTGTCGTGAGAAAAGTTGGCGCACAGTTCGAGTGCCTGGCCCGCAATCGTCTCGTCGGCCGAGACGGTCCCGTGGCCGCGTCGGTTTATTCGCTGGTGCCTACAGCGTGAATCGTAGGGTGGGACCAGCTCGCATCTAGCGCCGGCCCACCAACGAATCAAGAAGATGGTGGGCCGGCGCTGCGCTGGTCCCACCCTACATCTGCTGCCATCTGGCAATAAGATGCGGGCATGACTGAGCCGATGAGTCCTGTCGAATCACCCGCGCCGAAGGAGTCACCGTTACGCCGCTGGTTGGCACGGGCTTGGGGAGGTTGCACGATTGGCCTCTGGGTGGCGGCGGTGATGGATGTCACGCTGCGCGACCGAGTGCCGGGGTTGGCGGCGGTGTTCTATGCGACGCCTCCGATTGTGCTCGGCGTTCTTTTGCTGGTGATGGCAGGGCTGGGGGTAGGATGGCCGCCCTCGGCCGTCCTTTTGAAATCTCAAATTTCAGATTCCAAATTTCAAAAGACGGGACGGCCGAGGGCGGCCATCCTACGGGTGTTGATCGTCGCGACAGCGATGCTCGGTTGCGTCTTTGTTGGTGTGTGGTTGTTCGGAAACTTTCGTTGGGCTTCCTCGCGAACGACTCCGCCGGATTCGTTAAAGGTTGTGTTTTGGAATGTCGGCCGAGGCCAGTTCGCCAGTTGGGATCGGATTGCCGAGCAGTTGAGCCGCTTCGATGCCGACGTGCTCGCGCTGGCGGAGGCGAACTCGGACGAAGTTCAGACGCGCGAGTTCTGGCAATCGCGTCTGCCCGGCTATTCGCCGTTGCCGCTGCACGGCGGAATGGTGTTGCTGGTGAAGGGGGAAGCGACCCAACAAGCCGCCGGTCAGCTAGCGAAAGCAGGTCGATTCCGTCGCGTAGCGGTCGAGGCCCGTGGGGTTCACTTCGACATAATCCTGGCGGACATCATCAGCGATCCGCTGAGTCCGCGCGGGCCTCCGTTGGGAAAACTCTTCGAGATCATGCAGGCTCAAGGAGCCACGCCGACGCTCGTGGTGGGGGACTTCAACACGCCGCCGACCTCCGTCTGTTTTGACGCTTGGCGAAAAGACTGGTCACGAGCCTGGGACGTGGCCGGCAGCGGCTATCAAGCGACATGGCCTCAGCCGCTGCCGGTACTGACGTTGGATCATGTCTGGGGCAATCGCGGGTTGACGTTTCATCGCTGCGTCTGTGGCTGGTCAGGTTGCTCGGACCATCGGCCGGTGATTGTCGAGTTGACGTTGCGAGAATGATCGGGCATCAGAACGTACGTCATGACCCACTCCTGAAAACATTCGTCGGCCGTGGGGTTGGGGATTCGGGGTGAGGGAACCACAATGATCGAGTCTGCGTCGCCGCCTCAACCCGGAGTGAAACCATGCTGTGGATTGCCTTCTTGGATCGCTGGTCGTGTCGAATGTCTCTCGTCGCTGCGGCGTGTCTCGTCCTGTTGCCGTTCTTCGGCAGGCAACTCGTGGGCGCGGATGACGCCAAGCCGTTGCTGATCTTCGGCGAGAAGCTGGTGACGATTGTGTGCCTGGGCGACAGCGTAACCGGGGTTTACTACCACACGGGTGGGAAGCGGGCGTATCCGGAGATGTTGGAGATTGCGATCAAGCAGGCGATCCCCAAGGCCAACGTGACGGTCATCAACGCGGGGATCAGCGGGCACACGACTCAGAATGGTTTGGAGCGGCTCGAACGCGATGTGCTCAGCAAGAAACCGGATTTGGTCACGGTCAGCTTTGGGCTGAACGACATGACGCGCATCCCCGAAGACCAATTTCGGAAGAACCTCGAAACGATTGTCGCTCGCTGCCGCGAGATCAAAGCGGACGTCGTGCTCTGCACGCCGAACGCCGTCATCAGCACGGGCGGCCGGCCGACCGAAAAGCTCGAACGCTACTGCGAAGTGATTCGCGTGACGGCTCGCGACTTGAAGCTGGCCGTGTGCGATCAGTACCGAGCGGGAGACGCTCAGCGGAAACAAGACGCTTGGTCGTGGCGGCTGACGCTCAGCGATGAAATCCATCCGAACATGGACGGCCACAAGTTGATGGCCGAAGAGCTCTGCCGCTCGATCACCGGGAAATCGGTCTCGTTGAAGGAGGTCGAGCCACCGTCGCCGGTCCTCGCCAAGACGTTCGACCTGGTGAAGCAATCGAAGCCGATCAAAGTCCTGGCGATGCCGCCGTTCGACACGCTGATTGGTCCGGCGATCAAACGACAGCATCCGAACGCCGTTGTTGAAATCACCGCTTGGCCGACCGAAGCGAAAACGCTCGCTCAACTGGAGCAAGCCGCTCAGCAAACCGTGCGAGCCTTGAAGCCAAACCTCGTCGTGATCGCCGTCCCGCGCACGGCCTCGGCCGACAGCGACGAACAGTTCGTGAAGTCGTACTCGTGGGTCATGAATTGGTCACTGAGCTTCGGGCATCAAGAGTGGGACTGCGTCGTCGTGCATCCGTCCGTTGCCTCACCAGGGCCGATCGCGCCACGAGACGATCTGGTCCGACAATTGGTCCGAGCGCAACACTTGAGCCTCGTGGATCGCGCCGCAGACAACGCCGCTTCCGCCGAGGACGTGCTCACGAAATGGTTGGATCAACAGAAGTAGGGTGGGTCAACCACCGGGCGACCCACCGCGATTCCAGAAAGAATTGGTGGGTCTCGA
>CAZILR010000388.1:0-5695 GCA_964539995.1 uncultured Planctomyces sp. | reverse complement strand
CCACGGGTGCGCTCGACGAGCTGCTCGTGGTGGTGGCTCCGCCGGTCGCGGCTCGACAAGAAGGGTGGACAGTCGATCTCGATGCGATTCAACGCGGCCTCGATAGTTGGCGACCCGAGTGCGACATCGTGATCGTCGAAGGAGCCGGCGGACTGCTGTGTCCGCTGACCGACGAACGGACGATGGCCGACTTGGCCGCTCAATTCGGATTTCCGCTGTTGATTGTGGCGCGGATGGGACTCGGCACAATCAACCACACGCTGCTGACCGTCGAAGTGGCTCGGCAGCGAGGCTTGCCGCTGGCGGGAATTGTCTTCAATGAGCCGACTCGCAATTCGGAAGACTTATCGAGCAAGTCGAACGCCGCCGAGGTTGCCGCTCGCTGCGACGTGCCGATTTTGGCGGTTCGCCAATACGGCTCCGCTGGCTGGCTCAGTCGCTTCGGCCAAGCGACCCAGCTAGATTGGTGGTCCCTCGCGGGACTCCGTGACGTCATCACCGTACCACGACCGTGAGGGAGCGGCCGAGTTGTTCGAGCGGGCCGCATCCTGACGGGCGCGGTACGGCGTAGTTCATTGATTTGGTGGCTGAGGTTCCAATGGCTTTCGAGATGATCTGCGGCCAATGCCGCGGCAATTTGTTGGTCGAGCATTTCGGTGTTGTGGTCGCGTGTCCGCATTGCGGAGCCCACTTGCACATTCCAGAGGCCCCGGCCGATTCGATGCCGACCGCACCAACACCCGCGCCGGCCCCTCCGCAAATGATTCCGACGACTCCAGAGCCAGTGACACCGTCGGAACCTGAGCCTGTGGCTGTCGAGCACTCCTCCCCTGCCCCGATGAGTGACGTCCGAGTTTCCGAACCGGCACCACCTACCGAGGAGATGAACGCGTTCACGGGCGAGGAGTCTGAACCTCCACCGTCGGTCGAAATCTCCGTGGTGTCGCCCGTCGCCATCAGCGAGTCTGCGACCGAGAGTGTCCCCGAAGAGACTCCAGCCCCCACGAGCGGCGACGGTGCTTTCTCGCTCTCAGCACTGATGTCTGCCTCCGAGACCGCTGCGTCTGAGCCACCACCAGCGACCGTTGAACCAACCGTCGTGCCCACCGAACCGGCCGTGCCAACTTCAGAGATCCCCGAACCGTCGGTTGCAGCGGAACCGGTTTTCGAGACAGTGACGCCCACCGAAATGGCTCCAACCGGCTTGTCTGGCTTGTTCGGTTCCGAGGCTTCATCTCCTCCGCCAGAAGAGACAGCCCCCTCCGAAGCATCTCCAGTCGCGGTTGCAGAGCCTTCCGCGGTCGCGGCAGCCGAGACTCCACTCGAAATGGAATCGTCGCCGCACGAGGAGCACTTGTCGGCGCTCACATCCGACGGTGCGGTGCTTTCGTCGCCGACCGTCGCCAAGTCGGCCGACAAGGATCACATCACGGTCTCGAAATCCGCGTTTCTGCTGCTGCTCAGTTACAGCAGCGCGATCACGCTGGGATTCGCGTACCTGTTGTACTATGGCTCGGCGAACAAGGCGGATTACGGCTTGGAAAGCCTGCCCGACGTGGCACCATTGAAGAAGAAAACCGCTAGCATCTCGGTCTACAAAGAAACCGCCGAGATGCCTGCCGGGCACGACCTGCGGGTCGGCGACAGTCAGCGGTTTGGGAACATCGAAGTCACCGTCTTGAAAGTGACTCGCGGGCCGATCCAGTTTCGGCATTTCGCCGATGCGAACAAGTCGCGTCTGCCATCGGCACCGGTGCTGAAACTTTGGCTGCGATTCAAAAACGTCTCGACGGATCAAGAGATCGCACCGCTCGATGACCAACTGCTGTTCACCCGCGCCGGCAAAGACCGCTTCAGTTACCGCAGCAATCAATTCGTCGTCCGCGCCGAGCAAAAAACGAATCGCGACGCGAAGCGAATCATCGCCTTTGACCACATCATCGGCAGCGGTTGGGATTTGGCCAACTTGCCGCTCGACAAACCGTTGCAGCCCGGCGAGTCGCACGATTACTACGTCCCGACCTGCGAGAACGACCTCGACGATCTCACCGGCGAACTCGTGTGGCGCGTCCACATCCGCAAAGGCTACAGTTCGCGCGGCAACGGCGTGACGACCCTCTTCGAGGTCCGCTTCAACAGCGACGTCATCCGCGATGAGGCCGCGTGAGCGGTGAATCATCATCACCTCTTTCTCACGAGTGACGTGCCCAACAGAACTTGGCGAACCGGCGGGCGTCAACCCCCGGTCGTCTTCGAGAACAAGTCCGAGGGCTGATGCCCGCCGGTTCGCCTGAAATGAAAGTTGTCAGCGCTCACTCGCTGACCTGCGTTTGAAACAGCCGATGCAGTCCATCAGACCGCAAATGCTCGGCGAGTTTTTCAAACGGAATCAACACCTCGAATGTGCCATCCGAAAAAGGACCGGCGACGTTTGGTGAGAAGTAGATACGCAGTCCTTCCGAGAGCAGAGCAAAGGACGACGCGATTTCGCCGTTGAACTCGTTCATTCTCAGGTGTCCGGTCGCTGATGGCTGAGCCCACGTCGCTCCTTGGCGACGAAGATCAAGCAGGCAAAAATCTGAGACTGCTGTCAGCCCATCCGGGCCGTGAAACAATTCGTCGAGTTTGACTTGATGCAGTTCACCATCCTGCTTCACAAAACTGCGTCCATGCACGCTGGTCAGGTGACGAAATCCTGCCCCATACTCCGACGTTTCTTGACAGATTGACACCGTTTGTGGTCCAACGAAAATCACTTCACACGAAAAATTAAAGACTGTGTTCAATCGCGGAGCCTTGAAGCCTTCCCACCATTGCAGCCATGTCACCCCTCGGTCGATGTTGGCGATCCGCCGCCGTTCTGCGAGCAACTGATCGGACACGGATTGATGAAACGCATTGTTCGCCGGGAACACTGGAAATTGGCCTTCAAAAGTTCGGCTCAATCCACGACCAAAGAGTCGAACCCCGCTGATACAAGTCAACGACCAAATCTCGCCAACCTTCTGCCGCTGACTGGTCGTCGCAGCCCCGTTCTCATGTCTGGCTAACGAATCCGACCAGATCACCTCGACGAACCGCAGTCGCTCGCTCCGTAATGTCCACCAGACAAAGCCGCTCAACGCGACTGTGATCACACTCAGCAGCAACAGCCAACGCCACAGTTTGAACTTGGCGGGAGTTGGCTCTGGCGGTTCCATAAAACAGCCTCCGTGGTCATTACGGTCCCTCGACGGTCACAGCTAAGAACACGGGCGAGGTTACGTCGCGGCCTTTGATGAGGTCGATGGATTCGATCTTGTCGAGCCGTTTCGGGAAGACCGTGAAGTAGCGGACTTGTTGGCCTCGGACGGCGAACGCGAACTTTGATTTCGGGACGTCCACGCGGCGGATGTAGTCGGCGAAGTGTTCGCCGTTGAGGAGCGCGTGGTTCTCGACTTCGCCGTCGGCGTAGCGAATCCGAACGGTGACGCTCGTCGTTCCTTTTTCGGAAGCGGGCCAGCCCCAGCCGCTGATGCCGCCGAGGAAGTGGATCGCCTTGGCCGGAGCGTTACAGGTCAGTGTGACGGCTTGCGGCATGCGCGGCGGTTTGTCGCCATTGGCTCCGTTGAGCATGATCGCGTTCTTCGCCTTGCCGTCTTGCGGGTCGAGCAGCACGAACGGGACACCCTCAAAAATCTTCGGCTTCCAATCGGCGAAGATCAGTTTCTGCTCGTCGTGTTTGCCGTCGTGGAACATCTCGGTCGCTGTCGAGACCGTCGCGACTTTTTCCAGCGGCAGTGGCAGGAATTTGCCACGCTGCGTCAGGAACTCCAAAAGGTCTCGAAGTTCCGTCGGCGTGTGCATCTTCTCGACCCCTTCGGGCATCAGCGATTTCTTGGACGAGATCAGCTCTTCGATGTTCTCGCGGAGGATCGTGTGCTTCTTGGCCTCGACGTCGATCAACTCAATCGCGGTCTTGCTTTCCGAGGCCAACAAGCCATTGAAGACTTTGCCATCGTCGGTCTGCACGGTGTAGATCCGGAAGTTCCCTTCGACCGAGCGGCTCGGATCGAGGATGTGAATGATGAGTTCGTGCTTCGGATGCACGGCCATGCCCGTCAGGTCGGGACCGATCTTCGTTCCCTCGCCGGAGTGCGTGTGGCACTTCGCGCAGGTCTTCTTGAAGACCGCTTTGCCGTTGGCAACCTCGCCGGTCTTCTCGATGGTCGGCATCAGCTCGTCGATGACTTTCTGGCGATCGGGATTCGGCAAGCCGCCTCCCTTGGCCATGAGCGGCTTCACGCGAGCAGCCAATTCCTTGTCCGGGTGATTGGCCAACGCCTGTTTCTGTTCGAGCGACAGATCGGTGAGTTGAATGTCTCCCGACTCAAACGCCGCCACGAGCGATTTCGTCCAATCGGCTCGCGCGAGTAACGCTCGCAGAGCCGTTTGCCGGACGACCGGGGTGAGCGTTGGCCAACTCGCGATCAGTGTCTCGTCAGCCTCGGCCGAATCGCTCGTGCCGATTGCTTCGACCAATCCGTTCGCCAATTCCGCCGATGTGCGCGGCGTAATGAGCTTCGCGAGTGTCGCGATTGGCTCGGCGTCCGCCTTGCGGAACTCGACCAACTGTTTCGCAGCCGCGATCCGATCCGCATCCTTCGCCTTGTCATCGGATGCGACCGCCTCAAATCCCTTGGCGATCTCGGCAACGTGAGACTCCAACGCTTTACTACCCCAACGAGTCGCGAGGTTGACCAGCACTCCGCGCGAGGCAGGAGGGAGTTTCGACAGCAATTCCAGCAGCGACGCTTCGGACATCTCGTCCAGAGGGAGCCGTTTGCCTTTCGGCCAGCCTTTCAATAGCCCTGCGAGAATCGGCTGTGTCGCACTGGCATCTGCGGACTTCATCAAGTGCAACAACTGTCGAAGGTCGCTGGGCGCATTGCGGGCCACATGCTCGGCAACGATCGTCACGATATCGGCCGGAACCTTGAGCTTCTCGCGGCTTTGCTGAGCGACGACTTCCAGGAAACCCTCCTCCTGCTGAGCCGCCGCACTGATCGCAGCGTCTCGCAACCAGCGATCTTCTCCAATTTTCCCGGAAGCCAATGCCTCGTGAATGAAAAACGCGCTGCCTGACTTGGGCATGTCCGCGAGCGTCAACAGCGCCGCGAGCCGCACCTGTGAGTCTTTGTCTTGGAGTAGTAACTTCCTGACAGCATCGCTGGCGTTTTCCGGTAAGACCATCACCGCATTGCGACGCACTCCGGCCGACGGATGATCCAGAGCAATCCGCACGGCTTTGTTCGCATCCGGGTTCTTGCCATTGAACGCGCCTCGACCATGTAGTGTCCACAGAGCATGAACCACCTCGGCATTCTGACCGATCTCATCTTTGGCGTGATCCTGAATCGTGACGATCAACTGCTGGAGCACGTCAGCCTTCTCTTCGACCATCAGCCGCTGGGCGTGCTTTCGCCACAGCATGTTGCCCGTCTTGAGTGCGTCGAGTTGCCCATCGACCGTCGAGAGATCGGGATTCGGCGGAATGATCGGCTCCCCGTCTTCGCCCTTCCAAACGACGCGATAAATGCGGCCGTGCGTCTTGTCCCGCAGATCAATCTCGTAGGCATTCCCCTTGCCGGTCTTGTAGCCGGCCGGCGTCGGGTTGTGCTGCACGATGATGTTGTACCAGTCGATCACCCAAAGC
>CAZILR010000387.1:655-5705 GCA_964539995.1 uncultured Planctomyces sp. | reverse complement strand
GGACGCCTTCCCGGTCGAAGCCAAAGGACACGGCGGCCGGCACTATCGCGGTGACCAGGTCGATCAGAACTTCGACACCTACAACGTCGAATACACGTTCGCCGACGGCACGAAGATGTTTCTCGCTGGCCGCACAATGCCGCTCTGCCACCAGGAGTTCGCGACTTACGTCCACGGTACGAAAGGTTCGGCAGTCGTTTCTCAGGCGGGACACCATCCCTCGAAGGCTCGCATGTACAAGAGCCATCGGATGGTCAAAGAGGATTTGCTTTGGGAGTGCTCCAAGCCCGAAGCCAATCCCTACGATCTCGAATGGGAAGACCTGATGACCGCGATCCGCAAGGACCAGCCGTACAACGAAGCCGAACGTGGAGCGAAGTCGAGCCTCGTGACCGCGATGGGCCGCATGGCCTGCCACACCGGCCAGGTCGTGACCTACGAAGACATGCTCAATTGCGAGCACGAATTCGCTCCGAACGCCGACAAGCTGACGCTCGACGGCCCCTCGCCGCTGATGGCCGACGCGAGCGGCAAGTACCCGGTCCCGATGCCGGGCCTCAACACTCGCAAGGAATACTAAAGTCCTTCGGTTCGCGACTGCGGAATCACCCTTCTCCTTCGTGTCTTTGTGCCTTTGTGGTTAAAAATCAAAACCACGAAGACACACAGGCACGAAGGTTTTTTTGAGCCATGCTGCAACGACGACTGGTCTTTCAAGCTCTGGATGCCTCCTGGACCAGTCTGGCGGTGTTGGCATTGGTCGTCGTGGCGGCGGCGCTTGTGGTTCTGCTGTCGCGGTATGAGCGAAAGCTGGTGCCGGCTCACGTCGGGTACGGGCTACTGCTGTTGCGATTGGCGGTGATCGCCGTCATCTGGCTCGCGCTGTTGCAACCGGTGCTGACCTGGAACATCGACCGCGAACGAACTGGCCGGGTCGTTGTCGCGCTCGATCTGTCCGAAAGCATGACCACGTCGGATCGGATCGCGACCAAGGCCGAAAAGTTGCGCACCGCGATGGGATTGGGCATGATCGGCAACGATCAGAATCGTGACCGCTGGCTGCGAGTGCTCGCCGACTTCGAGGCCGATCGAGAACCGAAGTGGGTCGATGATGACGAGGCCGCGAATGCCGAGCAACGAGCGACGCTCGCGAAGTCCCGCAAAGAACTCGTCAACGAGACGTTTCAGAAGCTCGACAAGCTGCCGCGAGCCGAGATCGCTCAGCGGCTGATCGGCGACAAAGACAAGACCGATGGATGGCTCGCCGAGTTACAGAAGTCGTTCAACGTCGAACTGCGAGTCTTCGGCGGCAAGTCGGTGCCCAGCGAACAGGAAACGCTCGCCGATGCGGTGCAGAAGCCGCCCGATGCGCTTGCCAAGTCGATGACCAATTTGGTCTCGGCGCTGGAAACCTCATCGGCCGAACAATCGCCAATCAAAGCGTTCGTCGTGCTTTCGGACGGCCGTGAGACTTCGGGCAGCGATCCGGTTGCGGTCTCGCGGCGTTGGCGAGATTTGAACGTCGCGGTGTACCCGGTCTTGATCGGCTCCGAACGGCGTCCGAAGGACATCGTGCTCGACGCGCTCGACGTTCCACCCGTTGTGTACCTCAACGACAAGCCGATCGTGCGTGTCACGCTGCAAGCGGCGGGCTTCGAGGGTGAATCGCTGAACGTCGTGCTCGAAAAGAAAGACGGTGAATCGCAAACCCGCACGCTCGTCGTACCGAAGGCGGACTCCGGCCTGCCCCCCGTGGTCGTAGCCGAGTATCTGCTCGACGCGACGCAAATCGGTCGGCAGCGATTCACCGTGCGCACCGATGTGCTTCCCGGCGAGACGCGCGACGACAACAACTCGCGCGACTTCTCGCTGCTGGTCGTGGACGACAAAGCGAAGGTGCTGCTTGTCGAAGGGGAAGCCCGCTGGGAGTTCCGTTTCCTCGAAGCTGCGTTCGCGCGCGATGAACGGATTCGGCTCGATCGAGTCTTGTTCCAGCAACCGCATCTCGGTGTGTTGCCGGAGACGTTCTTCCCGCGACAGCTCAATTGGCCGGGGCCGGGAACTCCCATCGAAACATCGCCGCTGGCCGAGTTCGATCTGGTCGTGATCGGTGATGTCCCTTCGCTGTACTTGTCCGAGCCGTTGCTCGCGCAGTTGGAGAAATTCGTGTCGGACATCGGTGGCACAGTCGTCTTCACGGCCGGCAAGCGGCACATGCCGCTGGAGTACCGATCGCTGATACTCGACAAGTTGTTGCCGGTCACAAAACTTCGCCCGGCCAATTCGCTCGAACCACCGGAGACGCCGCCACACCTGCGAGGCTTTCATCTGCGGTTGACTCCCGACGGCGAGCGTGAAGGGGGCATGCAACTCGGCGGCGACGCCGAGGCGAATCGTGCGACTTGGAAATCGCTCCCCGGACATCCGTGGGCGATGATTGGTGAGGTGAAGGCGGGAGCGACCGTGCTCGCGACCGCTGATGACGGCCAGCCGTTGCCGCCAGAAATGGAGCGTTCGCGAGCGTTGATCGTCGAGCAGTATTACGGACTCGGCCAAGTCTTCTGGCTAGGCTTCGATAGCACCTGGCGTTGGCGGCATCGCGTCGGCGATCAGCATCATCATCGCTTCTGGGGTCAGATGGCTCGCACCGCCGCGCAGAACAAGGCGTCGGCCGGCAACGAGTTCGTGAAGTTTGGCCTCGAATCGACCGACGTGCAGGCCGGCCAGGACGTCGTCTTCCGAGCACGTTGGACTCCGCCGCTGTTGGCGCGACGCCCGGATGTGAAGGCGAAGGTCGCGATCTTCCCGCGACACGATGCCAAGCCCGACGAACCGCTCGCGACGGTGGATCTCACGCCGGACCAGGCTCGCCCGTCGGTGCATCAAGGTCGCTGGCTCGCGCCGACGGCTGGTGAATACCGCGCCGTCCTCAAAATTGAAGGCCCACCACTGGGCGGACCCGCTGACAAAGAGATCGCCGCCGACTTCCTCGTGCGCGGCCCGCTCACGAAAGAACTCGCCGACGTCACCGCCTCGCGCGCGTTGCTCGATCAGATGGCTCAGGTTTCACGCGGCAAGTTCCTGCTACCGCATCAACTGATCGAGTTGCCGAAGCTCATCCAACCCGAAGATCTCTCCATTCGCGAGACGCACGAATACACCCTCTGGGACCACTGGCTACTGCTGACCGTGTTGTTCGGGCTGCTGACGGCCGAGTGGATTCTGCGAAAGTGGAACGGCCTGCCGTGAGGGTGACACGCGAGATGCCGGGAAACTAACCCGACGCGCCAGCGAGGGCGAACGCTGATTCGACTTTCGTCCAATAGAGCATCGTCGAGCATTCGCCCTCGCTGGCGCTTCGCGTTAGTCTTCGAGACTGAAGGACACGATATGCCACCTCAAATTCAGACCGTTTCCGAGCTGACCGGCGAGATCAAAGACTTGATCGAGGGGAACCTGCCGGAGGTCTGGGTGCGCGGCGAGGTCTCGAACTGCCTGAAGGCCAATTCGGGGCATGTCTATTTCACGCTGAAGGACGAGGGAGCACAGATCGCCGCAGTCGTCTGGCGGAATACGGCGGCCCGGTTTCGTTTCGAGATGCACGACGGCTTACAGGTCGTCGTCAACGGCGGGGTCGAGGTCTATAAGCCACGCGGTTCGTATCAGGTCATCGTGCGGCAACTCATTCCGCAGGGAGTTGGTGCCCTCGAACTCGCGTTTCGGCAACTGCACGCGAAGCTGGAAGCCGAGGGCCTGTTCCATCCGACTCGCAAGCGTCCGATCCCGCGTTTCCCAAAACGCATCGCGCTCATCACCAGCCCGATCGGAGCGGCCGTGCGGGACATGATCCAAGTCATCAGTCGTCGCTGGTCCGGAGCCGACCTCATCATCGTGCCAGTCAAAGTGCAGGGTGACGGAGCCGCGCAGGAAATCGCGACCGCGCTGCGAAACGTGCATCGCCTGCCGGACGTCGATGTCGTGATCTGCGGCCGGGGCGGCGGAAGTCTCGAAGACCTGTGGGCGTTCAACGAAGAAGTCGTCGCTCGCGCGATCGCCGCGTGCCAACGGCCAGTCATCAGCGCAGTTG
The DNA here is from genome assembly GCA_964539995.1 of uncultured Planctomyces sp. Lineage (GTDB taxonomy): Bacteria > Planctomycetota > Planctomycetia > Planctomycetales > Planctomycetaceae > SXKJ01. The sequence goes on along the minus strand of CAZILR010000387.1, from coordinate 1,618 downwards.
GCCACGAGATTGACGTCACGATTGCCGATCTCGTCGCCGATGTCCGAGCACTCACTCCCAGCGAAGCGGGCGAGCGGGTCGTTCCCGATCGCGCGGAGGTGACTCGTGCTCTCGACAACCTGCAACAGCGATTGGTCAGCGGGTTGAAGAACCGAGCCGGCAAAGCTCGGCTCCAACTGGATGGCCTCGCTTCTCGCGGAGTTTTCGTTCGGCCGTTTCAGCAGGTGCATGACGAAATGACTCGCCTCGATGAACTCGATGTCCGTCTGCGTCGAGCGATTCGACAGCAAGCGGTCGCGTCCAAACAGCAGCTCGACCTTGCCGCTGCGACGCTTGACGCGCTCAGCCCGCTGAAGGTGCTGGGACGCGGCTACTCGATCACCCGCCGAGCCGAGACTGGCGAACTCGTCACGGCGTCGGACCAACTGGCAATCGGCGACCGAATCACGACAATCCTCGCCGCCGGCCAACTCACCAGTCGTATCGAGTCCACCGAACCCCGCTGAGTCCTCCATGCCCGCCACGCCGAACGCCGAACAACCGACCTTCGAGGCCGCACTGGCTGAGTTGCAGCGGATCGTCGCCGATCTCGAAAACGGCAGTGTTGGGCTGGAAGAATCGCTGGCTCGCTTCGAGCGCGGAGTCGCGTTGCTCAAGACCTGCTACGCGACGCTTGAACAAGCGGAGCAACGGATTGAATTACTCGTCGGTGCCGATGGGACGCCAGCCACGCAGCCTTTTGACGCCAGTGCCACGGCCGATGCGGAAACGCCGACTGCCGGCCGACGCCGATCTCGCAAGGCGAAACCAGAAACGACGCCCGAACCGGAGAAGACCGAGGACGACTCCGATACCGGCTTCTTGTTTTGATTCGGCATCATCGAGCCAGCCAGCCGCCGTCGATCACGACCACGCTGCCGTGCATGTAGTTGCTGGCGTCGGACGCGAGATACACGGCGAGGC
>CAZILR010000387.1:0-645 GCA_964539995.1 uncultured Planctomyces sp. | reverse complement strand
GGATCGGTTCGCAGCGGGCTGGCCATGTCGGTTTCGAAATAACCCGGCGCGATGCAGTTCACGTTGATCCCTTCCGACGACCAAGTCACCGCCAACGACTTCGTCATGCCGGCGATCGCGTGCTTCGCGGCGGCGTAGGCGGGAATGTTCAGACCCGCCTCGAACGACATGATGCTGCCGATGTTGATGATCTTGCCTCGGCCTTTGCGGTGCATGTGCGGGTAGGCTTGCTGGCTGAGATCGAACATCGCCGTGACATGCAGTTCCATCTGCCGCCGCCAAGCTTCTTCCGGAAAGACTTCGGGCCGCTGACGGACTCCGTCACCCGCGTTGTTGACGAGAATGTCCACCTGCCCGGCGAGTCCGACGGCCTTGTCGATCAGGCCTCGCCGTTGCTCTGGTTCGGACAGATCGCATTGGATGTCGAAGAATCGCCGGCCAGCGGATTCGACTAATCGTCGCGTCTCGCCGGCTTGACCGTGCTTCGAGACGCAGACGATGTCCGCTCCTGCTTCGGCAAGCCCCCAAGCCATCGACTGACCCAGCCCGCGCCGGCCACCGGTCACAACGGCAACACGACCATTCAATTTGAAGAGATCGAGAATCATGGTGCGGCGATGATGGCGACCGAATCGGCGAAGAGCA
>CAZILR010000386.1:3204-5706 GCA_964539995.1 uncultured Planctomyces sp. | reverse complement strand
AGCCTGCGGCCGAAAGTCCCGAAGGTCGAGGGGCTGCCGACGGAGTACGTTTTCGGCCGACAAGTCTTCGCGTTGAAGAAGGGCCGCTCGGTCGTGCCGCACCGGCACAACAACATGGCGACCTCGTTCTTGATCCTCAAAGGGGATTTCCAAGGCCGGCTGTACGACCGCGTGAAGGACGAGGAATCGCACATCCTCATCAAGCCCACGGTCGATCGTGAGTTTCACACCGGCGAGGCGTCGTCAATTTCGGATCACAAGGACAACGTCCACTGGTTTCAGGCGAAGTCCGAGACGGCGTTCATCTTCAACATCCATGTGCTCAACGTCAGTCCGGGAAAGGGGGAGGCGACCGGCCGCGTGTACCTCGACCCGAAGGGCGAGAAGTTGGCCGACGGCCTGATCCGCGCGAAGCGGCTGGAGCACAAGCAAGCTCACGAAATCTACGGGTAGCGCAGGCGAGAAATCGATTACCGAAAGCGTGCCCAAGAAAATTGGGTGGCACAGCTTGCTTCAAGCTGTGTGCCGAAGGCATTGGAAATCCGGCGTTGACGCGACATCCAGAATGGACCTCGATTTGTTATTGATCGTCAACTTCGGGGTTTCCGATGCTGCGCACACAGCTTGAAGCAAGCTGTGCCACCCAGGGATAAGTGATGTCCGAGTTTGAACTCCTCGCCGAAGGCCCGGAACCGCGTCAGCGTTTGAAGCACGCTCTGACCAGCGGCCAGAGTTACGTTTTGGGACGTGGCATTGAGGCGGACTTGATCGTGCCGTGGGATGCGGCGATCTCGCGCCGGCATGTGACTCTGACGTTGTTCAACGGAAGCGTGCGGATCGAACGGCTCGCGGAAGCGGCCAATCCGTTGTGTCATTCCGGAGAGATCGTCGAGCAATGCGAGCTGCGAAGCGGTGACCAGTTCGTGCTTGGTGCGACGGTCTTCCATTTGACGCGACCCGGCCAAGAGCCGTCCGGTTTGGGCGAGCCACCGTTGCAGGAAGTGACCTTCGACGAGCAAACGATTCGGCAAATTCGTTTTCGCGATGCGGATCGGCAGATGGAAGTCCTGATGCACTTGCCAGAGGTCATCAGCGGCGCGAGCACGGACGACGATTTGTTTTTTCGGCTGACGAACCTGCTGCTCGCTGGTGTTTCACACGCCGAGGCGGTCGCGATTGTCCGGCTGAGTTCCGGCGACAAAGTCGAGCTGGCTCACTGGACGCGTCGTCGCGAAACGGCCGGCGAATTTCGTCCGAGTTCGCGGCTGGTCGCGGAGGCGATCAAGCGGCGGTGCAGCGTGTTGCACCTCTGGTCGGCGACCTCTCAGCCGAATCCCGAATACACCGCTGCGGCCGAGCTCGATTGGGCGTTTTGCACGCCAGTCCCCGATGGGCCGACGGCGACGTGGGGGCTGTACGTCGCTGGCAAGCACGCTCGAACGCTCACGAGCAGCACCACTCCCGCCGTCGAGACGGCACACCTGCAAGCGGATGTGAAGTTCTCGGAACTCGTCGCAGAGATCATCAGTTCCGTGCGCCGTTTGAACTGGCTCGAACGCCAGCAAGCCGGGCTGCGGCAGTTCTTCGCGCCGACGATTTTGTCCGCGCTCGGGAATGAGCTGAACACCGAAACGCTCGCGCCGCGCGAGTGCGATGTGACCGTCATGTTCTGCGACCTGCGCGGCTTCAGCCATCACGCCGAAGAATCCGCCGGTGACTTGATCGGCTTGCTGAATCGAGTCAGCCAGGCGCTCGGCGTCATGACGTCGCACATCTTGCAGTATCGCGGCGTGACCGGCGATTTTCAGGGAGACGCCGCGCTCGGCTTTTGGGGCTGGCCGTTTTCGTCGGACGAGTCCGCGTTGCAAGCTTGCCGAGCGGCGCTCGGCATTCGCAAAGTCTTCGCCGAGACGTTTCAACAACCCGGACATCCGCTGGCGAACTTCCAAATGGGCATCGGCCTTGCCCACGGACGAGCCGTCGCCGGAAAGATTGGCACGGCCGAGCAAGTGAAGGTGACGGTCTTCGGCCCCGTCGTAAATCTCGCCAGCCGACTGGAAACGATGACGAGCCAATTGCGCGTGCCGATCTTGCTGGATGAAACGCTCGCCGCGTTGGTTCGCGAACGGCTCGATCCGTCCGAGGGGCGAGTTCGTCGCTTGGCGAAAGTCTTGCCCGTCGGGCTGGAGACACCGCTGATTGTTTCCGAGTTGGTCCCGTCCGCTGCGGACTTGCCCGAACTGACCGACACGCATCTCACTCGGTACGAAGAGGGTGTGGATGACTTCATCGCCGGACACTGGGAAGCGGCCTATCGGTGTCTGCACGACATGCCCGCGACGGACCGTGCGCAGGACTTTCTGATGGCGCTGATCGTTCAACACAACCGCAAAGCCCCCGCTGGCTGGGACGGCGTCGTGCGGTTGCAGAGCAAGTGAGTGGGGGAGTAGGGGGGGCCCCCACCGACCGGCGGGTTGGCCCCCCGGAGGCGGGCACCCCACT
>CAZILR010000386.1:0-3194 GCA_964539995.1 uncultured Planctomyces sp. | reverse complement strand
GAGCAAGTGAGTGGGGGTGTAGGTCGGACGCCTACGTCCGGACGGTTCGACCGGACGTAGGCGTCCGACCTACTTTCCGCACTCCCACTTCCGCCTTCTGTAACGATTGTGCCGGTTCGTTTTTTTCTCGAAACATTCGGAACACCCGTTGCTTGTCAGGGGGCTGACCTAGAGTTGCGGGACATTCGGCCGCCATGTCGGTGGCGAGGGAAACGGGTTCCGATGACCGCGACACTGATCACCACTGGCGAGGCCCTCGATCACGAGCAAAATGCCGAGTTTCGGCTTTCTGCTCGTCAGCGCGACATGTTGCGAACCCTCAACACGCTCTTCGACGAATTGAGTCCCCCGGCGATCCAGGACGATGACTTCCTCGACGCTTCGGACTCGCGTTTGGAAGCGTTCAATGTTTCGCGCGTTGTTCGTGCTTGAACAAATTCGTGTTTCATCGACTTTACGCCGGAGCGGTTTGCTGAGCCGACTCGGACGCAGCGTTCAATTCTCTTGATACGCGGTCAACCCGCGTATTCGTCGGCATTTGTGTGTGATCGCGCTCCGTAGATCGGCCGTGTGCCGCGCTGCGTTGAGCACTCCGGCACGCTGGCTGCTTTTTGATCCGCCACTCTCACACACGGATCGGCTTGCTCTGGGTCAGTCTTCAGCCATCACGGCCGAGATTCTCCAGGGCTGATTGTTGCGTTCAAAACAGACGCGCAGATCGACGAATCCGAACGACGTTTTCTCTCTCACATTTCAAGGGGACAGGGACATGCTGCGCAATTTTTCCAAGTTGGCCTCGGACGAAAACGGCTTCATCATCTCGGCCGAGTTGGTGCTGGTGATGACCATCGCCGTTCTGGCGATGGTGGTGGGACTCACCGCCGTGCGTGACGCCATCACTGAAGAACTCAATGATGTGTCTCATGCGTTTGGATCCGTCAATCAATCGTACAACTACAACGGCCTGAAGAAGGGCCGGCAATGGGGCAGCGTTCACGCGGTGGTCGCCGGCTCCGGTTTCAACGACACCACCGATGATTGCGATTGCAAACCGATCACGTTCTGTGAAGTGAACGGCAAAGATGATCCGAGTGGCGGAATGCCGAACGAAGCGAACGGCTGGTAACTTGCAGGCTCACAAGATGCCGAACAGCCCGACCGAGATCCGGTCGGGCTGTTTCGTTTTACTCGACGTAGCCAAACGTGTGCTGAGCGGATTCCAGCAACAAGCACGAACCGCCACGGCCAAGCAACTTCGCGGCCTCCGCCGGCGCGAGAGGCGTCATGCACAGGCTTTCGACCAAGTCGGAACTCAACCCGCTCACCAAATACACCGTCGCCCAATCGGCGGCGGACGCGAGTCGGCTCGCGGGAATCAGGTCCGGCGGACTTTCCAATCGCAGTGGCTTGAGTGCCTCACGAGGCGAGCCGCACTGTTGGAGATATCGAAAGCCCTCGGTCGGTTCGGCCGTGAGGTTCGTCAACAACACGATCTTCCCGCCGCGCTGCACCAGATTGCGAGCCGTCTGCAACGCGACTCCGATCTGATCCCAACTCGTGCCGGCCGCATCCGCATCGACGGCCGCCACGAGAATCTCGCAGCGCTGCGGTTGCTCGACGAACCAGTTTTGCTTGAGCCAGTCTCGCGCCGCCGTTGTCGTCGGCTCCAACGCTCCGCAGATCACTCCTGCCGGCTTGTTGGCGATGCCGGGCAATACTTGAATTCCGAACTGCACGCCCAGCAGCCATGCGACCTCGTCTTGCAGTTGTCGTAGCGGGCGGTCGTCTTCGGGACGCAGTTCCGAATGATCCTGCCCGCGAGCCTTGGCCATCGAGTCGATGTTCGACAAGCCCGGAAAGATCGCGCTGGCCGCACTGCGAAAGCCGAGCAGTGGATCGAAGCCAACCGCACCGATCGGCAGTACGAAGTCCGCATCAACGACATCGCAATCCAAATAGATTCGTTCGCCGCCTGCCGAGTTCGCCAGGAATCGCTCACGCTTTTTGTCGGTCGCGTCGTGAATCGTCCAATGCATCGCGTCGCGAGCCGACTTCGGCAAAGCGACTCGCGGGTCCGGCAATTGGTCGAGCTTCCAACTCGCCGGTTGCAGGATCGTCACGTCGGCAGGCTTGATCGAACGCTTCGCAAAAATGGACCACACCGCAGCAATGATTTCAGCCGCTCCCGGAGTGTGCCGATCGAGCGTGATGACCACGCGATCACCCGGCACGACGGCCAACTCCAACGGTGGAAAGTCGAGCGGTGCCGCCAATTGCCGTCGCACCTCGCTGGCGAAGTCGGCAGATGGCTCCGGCGGTCGATTCCGACCGGCGATGCGGCTTGAATCCAGGTCGATCTCAAGCTGCTGGCCGTCGCCGTATCTGAGACATTGCGTTGTTGCGTGAGGCGCGACCATGAGCACCGGATCCTTATCGCCGGTCAGTTTCTTCAACCGCTGGCGTCTGAGTGATGTCGTTTGTGAACCGGACGATAGGCCCGGCACTTCGCCACCGCAACCACCTCGCAGCGGCTCATTCTACTGCTGGCGAATTCTTGACGTTGCGGTGTCTGTAGCCCGACCCCATGTGGGTCGGAGGATTTGATGCTTCCCCCAAACGACCGCCGAATCTGGAATCACCCGACCCACAAGGGGTCGGGCTACAGTTTGCCTAAAACGATGAATTCGCCAGCCGTGGGTCAGTCCCAGAGGCTCGGTCAGGAGACCGGCCTCAACATGCCCAGCGAGGCGCTCGCTCACGCTTCGGGTGAGTGAGTTCACTCGTCCCGAATCGCCGCCACCAGCCAGGCGCGAGCATACGCCCAATCGTCATCCGCCGTGCGGGGCGAAATGCCGAGCGCCGCCGCCGCATCCGCCACGGTCAGTCCCGCGAAGTACCGCAGTTTCACCACCTCGGCCGCACGAGGCTCAATCGCCGCCAGCCGCTCCAGCGCTTCATCCAGCGCGAGCAGCCCTTCACTGCGATCCAACTTTGCCGGGTGTTCGAGGTCCAATTCGTGTCGCACAAATTGCCCACCCGCCTCCGGCCCACGCTTCTTCCGAGCCGCCTCAATCAAAATGCGACGCATCGCTTCTGCCGCCGCCGCGAAGAAATGACCCCGGTTGTCCCACTGCGCCTGATCCGCCGGTCCGACCAACCGCAGATACGCCTCATGCACCAACGCCGTCGCCTGC
>CAZILR010000385.1:0-5728 GCA_964539995.1 uncultured Planctomyces sp. | reverse complement strand
CGTTTGATGTTCGGCTCGAAGATCGCCGCGTACACGGAGAGAGCAGCCATTTGCCGATGACCTTGCAACCACAGCGGCGTTTCGGCGAGTCCGCTGACTGAGCGCGTTGCCTGGATCGCTCGGCGAATGTCCCAGGACTGCATCTCTTCGAGCGTTTGGCCGAGCAGATAGAAGCGGCGGCGATGTTGCGTCTGCTTCTTCGCCGACTGATCCCACGCTGTCGGCCCGATTCCGCGTGGGGCGACGTAGGCCATCGCCCACGGGAACGACTCGAACATTTTCTTCGTAGATTGCCATTCAGCGGCGTTCGCATCTGGCAATGCTTCGTCTTTGAGTTGCGTCTCGAACGCCGAGCGATACGTCGCGAGGAATTCGCTCCAACCAGTCGCATCGAGCGGATTCACGACGATGAGGTCTGCCTTGTCGAGCTTCGCTCGCGAGGCGACGAACAGCCGCAGCGTGACACCTTGCTGACTGACGAAATCGAAGGCTCGCAGTCGGACACCGTCGGCTTCGACGTTGAAGACTTCCTTCAAATCGAGCGGCGAACCCGATACCGGCCAGCCTCGGAAGACCTTGTCGCCGAGTTGTTGCAGCCAGCCATCGCGTTGCTTTTCCCACGCGGACTGATCGGCGGGAGGAACCGGAGTCTGCGCGGCCGCGACGAAAGTCTCGTCGATCTTCGTGTTGAGTTCGTCAGCCGGCAGTTTATCGAAGACCTTCAGTCGTTCTGGCGGGAAGAACTTCGTGGCGACTTTGTCGATCGGCCGGTCGATCCCCTTGAGATGCTTGTCGAACCAGCGGAAGGCGTGGATGTGGAGTTCCTGCGTGTCAGCGTGACCGCCGGCTGTGATTTGCAACGCGAGGTCATTCGGCTTGCCGAGCAGTTCGTACAAGTGCCGGACCTTCGAGTAGGTCCGGTACACACCATCGAGCGGAAAGATTCCGTCGCGGTCGGTGTTGCTGATGAGCAGCGGTCTCGGCGCAACGAGCGCGGCGACCAGCGGGTAATCCCAGCGGTAGGTGTTGAGGCAGAACATGCAATCGCAATGTCCCTCGACGACGCCATCGACGACGTGATTCTGCAAGTCGGTGATGCCGGCCGTCGGCACGGCGGCTTTGATGCGATCGTCGATTGCCGCAATCCACCACGAATACGCTCCGCCGCCGCTGCGGCCCGTGACTCCGAGCTTGTCACCGTTCACTTCGGGGCGCGACTGCAAGTAGTCGAGCGCTCGCACGCAGTTCCAAGCTTCGACGCCGGCTGGCGTGTAGCCTCGGCTGAGCCACCACCAGCGGTCGTAGCGATGCGTGCCGTGATGGATGCCTTCGATCTCGCCGAGTTGCAGCGAGTCGATGATGAGGCAGACGTAACCGTTCCGAGCGAACCATCCGCCGTGATGCTGATAGTGCGTCTTGTTGCCGTAGCTGATGCCATCCTTCTTCACTTGGCCGTGGCCACAGACGTAGAGGATCGCCGGCAGCTTCTCGCCCTCTTTCAGATTCTTGGGGACATACAAGTCGCCGGTGACGTACAGCCCCGGCCGCGATTGAAAGTGCAGTCGCTCGACAGTGAATTCGTCGTGCTCAACTTTACCGGTGATGACCGGCTGCAAGTCGGTTCGCTCCGGCAGCGGGTCGAGGCCCAGCATGTCGAGCAGTTGCCGACGGTACTCACCTTTCTTGGCATTCCAATCGGCGGCCGAATGAATGTCTGCCAGGCACGCATCGCGCAGCTTCGCGGTCTCCAGCCGGAAGTACTCGGCGATCATTCGGTCGCCGCGCGACGTGTCGAGCTTTGGCGGTTCGGCGGCGAGGCTCGGCGCGAGGCCAACGAACATGCAGAGCAGCAAAGTTCCGATCGTCGAACGCATGGTGTGCCTCACGGTCTGAGAGAGGGTCTCGCCACATCTTGAGCGATCCTGCTGCGACTCGCCAGCGGGTAAGACGTTGCACGTCACGACCGCGTTTTGGTGGGTCTCGATGACTCGATCCACCCTACGAGACTCGCCCATTACGGTTGGGGGGATTTGCTGAGCAGCGCGTCAGGCGGTTTGCTCGTGAACGGCAGGCCGTGATCGACGCCGATGTCGGTGAACTCGGCCTTGAGCCGTTCGAGATTCCAGCGGCGAGCGGCTCGCTCGCCTTCCGCGAAGACCGTCAATCGAGAGCCATCCGCAGACCAAAACAATCGGCGCACGGGACGAGTCTGAGCCAAAGCGAACAGTTCGTTTCCTTCGGCATTCCAGATTCGCACCTGACGATCGGCCGAGCCTGTCGCGAACATTCCGTTGGGGCCGAAGGTCACAGACCAGATCGTGTCGGCGTGGGCTTGCGAGATCGTCCGCACGATCTTTTCGCGATGCACTTCGCTGAGAATCAAAATATCTCCCGCCGAGGTTCCGGCGATGATGCGGTCGCCGCTCCAGGCGAGCCCCGTGATCGCGACGGGAGCCACCCGATCCAATCGCACGAACTCACCGGCAGGCGAGTACATCGCGATCGTCCCATCGTTGCGTCCGACCAAGGCTCCACCATCACTTCCGACGGCCATACTGGCCACACTGAATTCGATGCGAGCCACCTTGTCAGTTCCGTTCGGCCAAGTGAAGACGGCATCCGTCCCGACAGCCCAAAGCTTCCCGCCGGAACCAAAGCGGATGTCTCGTGTCGAGAGCGGGCCTTCAAAGGATGTCACTTGGTCCGAGAGAGGGCACGCTCGGACATACGCTCCTTGACGGTGCGTGGCGATCTCTTTTCCGTCTGGAGAAATCGCCAGTCGCAGCCGGCTGTTTCCATGCGGTGGCGAAAGTGAGTTCCGGTCTTTAGGGCCAACTAACATTTGCTGACAAAGATCATGGACCTGCACGTCGAAGTCTCCGCCTCGGTCGGGGCAGGTGCCGAGCGTTGCCAGAAATTGACCATCCGGCGTGAGATCGACGTCGTCAAGCGGAAACGGTTGGAAGCCAACGTGTGTCACTGCCGTCGGACGAATGAGATCGAAGATCTGAACTCGATCGGATTCCACGACGGCCAGCCGGTGGCCGTGCGGGTGAATCGCCATGCGCAAGCTCCCCGGAGCCATCGAGCGAGCCACCAACAACCGACTGCCAATCAAATCCCAAAGTTTCAGATGGCCGGCATGCTCGGCGGTCGCCACGAGAGTGGTCCCGTCCGGCGTGACGGCAAAGTCGGTGATGGTGTTGTCATCCGCTCGTTCGTCGTCAGGGAGTGCGAGCCTGCCAACCGGATGACGATCAGGCAGACACACAATGAGTTTTTGTCGCTGCACTTTGTGAATGACGAGTTGTCCCGACGGATGAACGGCGGTCTCGCGATCGTCCACGAGGCCGGCCGTGTGCCGGGTGTAGCCCGTGGCCTCGCGGACGAGGGTTCCTTTTTGTCGCTCGACCTCGCCCCATTCGCGAGTCGTGTCCCAAGCAGCCGCAGTGATCTCGTCTCCGGACCAAAGCCGACCGGCGGAATCGAACGCAAGCCGCGTGATTCGCTCCTCACGAGCAGTCGCCGAACCTCCCTTGGTCGGTGGCGAGTGCCGCCACTTCGCGATGGGGTTCGAGGTAGAACGGGTTAAATCCCAGCGAATCAGCCAGCCGGATCGCGTCCCCATCACGAGCTGCTTGCCATCGGGGCTGAACGCGAGTGACCAGCAACCATCAAACCGCCCGCCAGCGCGGAGTTGCCAACCGACATCCGCAGGGAAGTTCAATTGGCGAACCTCCGCATCCGTCTCTGGATCAACGATTCGAACCACTCCAACTCCCGAAAGCCCTGTTGAGTATGTGCCAATCGCGAGGTTCTGGCTGGAAGGATCGAAGGCCACGCTGTAACCCGAGAAGCCCACCGAAATCGCGCGCGGTGGAGCAAGGTCGAAGGCGGCAGCAATCGCGGCAGCCTCGGTGCGCACGATCACGGGATCAATCACATGTTGGTTGACCGAGACCCGGCTCAAATCGGCTCGGTTCGCGGGAGACCATCCGGAATTGCGCATCAGCCGCCGTTGCCGAACTCGCTCCAGCGTCGAGTAGAAGTCCGCCGTCTTGGCCTGCGCATCGAGCGACTCGGCGTGCGCGATTGCGGCTGAACGTTCCGCAGCCGCCACCCCCAATTCGGTTCGCGTTTTCGATTCCTTGAACCACCGATCCGTCGCCACGCCAAGCGCGACGATCACAAGCGTCGCGGCTACGGCCAGCAGTCCGGCGGCGACGGAATTACGCGCCACCCAACGCGCTCCGCGGACGAGCGGATGAACCGGACGAGCGACGACCGGCAAGCCCGACAAGAATCGCGTGAGATCATCTGCCAAAGCTTGAGCCGACGGGTACCGGTCTTGTGGAGCCTTCTCCAAACACTTCATGCAGATCGCATCAAGATCGTGCGGCACGCTCGTCACATGTTTCCGTGGTGGCTCCGGCACGTCCGTTTGCACTTGGCTGATGACGGTACTGGCCTCCGTGCTGAGGAACGGCGGGCGGCCCGCCAAGAGGTCATACAGCAAGACACCCAGAGCATAGACGTCCGTTCGCGACGTGAGATTGCGACGGTCGCCGCGCGCTTGCTCCGGCGACATGTACAGCGGCGTCCCTGCGACTTGAAACGTCTGCGTCAAATTCGGATCTTCGTCGATCAAACGCGCCAAGCCGAAGTCGGTGACGAGCGGCGTGAACGCCAAAAGATCGCTCGACTGCGAATCATCCGCATCGGAAGTCACCCGCTGAAGCAACACGTTGGCAGGGGCAAGATCGCAGTGCAAAACGCCGCGCTCATGCGCGTGTTGCACCGCCGAAGCAACTTCGCGCACGAGTTTCACCGCCGTCGTCACGGGAATGGGATCCGGATGTTCTCGCCGCCATTGCCGCAGACTTGGCCCACGAACAAACGTCGCCGCAAGGTACGGGAGATCCTCGATCTCACCCGCCTCAAACACGGAAACGATCCCTGAATGCTCCAGTCGGGCTGAGGCGCGTGCCTCTCGTGCGAATCGTTCCCGCAAACAGGGGTCTGCAAGCACGGCCGGCAGCGGCACCTTCACGACGACTTGCCGCTGCAAGGAAGGATCGTCCGCCAATAACACGACACCAAACCGTCCAGCCCCGATTCGCGAACGCAATCGAAAACGACCAAAGGTGATGCCGGGAGAGATGCACTCTGGCGACACCGGCAAGGCCAGAATCGAATTGAGTCGATCCAACCCTGCAAGCAATCCTTCCAGCCGAGCAACGGTTTCTTCCGACGGGCCTCTGTCCTGTGGAGAGGGATAGCCAATGGTTGATTCGAGGATGCTCATTCTTGACCGTCCGAGGAATCAAGCGACCGAGAAGCTGGGAGTCCAACTTCCAGACAGCCGGGAGGCACTCCTTGGATGATACACGGTTCCCTGCCAGAGTCTGACTCGTACTCTAGCATCCCGGCGATCTCAGCAACGAATAAAGAATGCGGGCCGCGAGTTAATTGCACTCAGCCACCAGCGGACCGGCCAGCTCTTTCAAGAAGAACAGCCGCCCCGGTTGCGTCGGCATGTAGGTGGACGGAATCCACGACGTCGGCGCGTGACGCAGCGTCATCCACAGGCTGAGTCCCTGCCACATCATGCCTCGCCCGAACGAGCCGTCCGCGCCGCCGATGATCTTGTCGGCTCCGAGGAACAAGCCAGGGCCGATCGTGTTGGCATACGACGGCACCAGCGTCGTGCGGCTCTTGAAACTGGTGA
>CAZILR010000384.1:0-5742 GCA_964539995.1 uncultured Planctomyces sp. | reverse complement strand
GACCAGAGGCTCGCACGGCGCGGGCGACTTGGCAGAGAGTGTAACGCGGGGGCGTTACAGGAAGGCAAGAATCTCGGAGATTCTCGGCTTGTAGCCACGCTCGCTAGAGGCGGTCGTTTAACCCCAACACCAACGCCGTGGGCGGAAAAGCCGGTTGTGACGCATGTCGCACGCACGCCGTTGGCGTGGCGGTAAAACGGCTACTTCTTCATCCGCGACATCAGCCACTTCGAGTACTCGACGTGGGCGTAGAAGATCACGTTGACGCCGAGCTGATAGCAGGCTTCGGTGATTTCGGGTTTGACGCCGGCGTGTCCGTCGGCCCAGGCGTCGCCGATGTCGCCGGGGTGGTAGTACGCGACGAGCCGGCCATCGATTCGCCAGCCGAGGGCTTCTTTGCCGCCGTGCGGAGCGACATAAGGCAAATACGGAATCGCGAAGGGAACACGATGGATGACGTCGTCCAACGGCACACCACTCGGACGGATGTTGGGCAGCACTTGCCTCATCATCGCCAGGACTTGGCTGTGGAAATGGCCGCTGCCGCCGTTGTCGATGAACAGCATTCCGTGTTTGTCGAGCATGAACTCACGCAGCGTCTTCGCATCGTTGGCCGTGAGCGAAATGTTCTTCTCACCGGTCATGTAAACGTAGGGAGGCGACTTCTCGGCCGGGAAGGCTTTCAACTGCGCGATACTGCGGACCTCTTCCTTCTCAGCAACCTTTTGCTGAGTTCGCAGGCCGTACTCACGCAGCAGGTTCTCACCGGAGAAGAACGACATGTCCTGATCCCAGTCACCGCCAGAATACTCCAAGCGGATGAACCGGACTTTGCCTTGGCTTGTGCCGGGACCGAAGCCCGATCCGTCACCGTCGCCAAAGCCGATGCCGCTTCCCGTGCCGCCGCCTGCTCCGCCTTTGCCCATTCCAGCGGTATAGAGGTGATCGGTGACTTGAGTGAGTTGCAGCTTGACGTCGTCGATCGGCGGAGCATTGAAGAGGATCGAACTGTACGGGTTGATGACCAGCTTTCGCCGTGTCACTTTCTTCAATTGCACCTTCGGCTGGACGAGCGACGCCATCTGAGAACGACCGCCGCCCCCTCCTCCACCACCGCCACCGCCGGGCATCTCGTAGCTGTCGCGACCGCCTCGCAGCATTGAGATCAACACACTGACTACAAAAAACAACACCACATAGCTGCTGAGAACCGTCAACGATTGATTAAGCCGTTTGTTGTCGCGCCCGTAGTACCAAGCTTGTGTGTTGAGCGGATTCCAAATTCGTCGTTGCCCGCGAGTGCTGATGGGGTGCAAACCGAAGCTGTTAACGCTCTCTTGCTGCGATTCGTAATGCCGGCTCGCCTTCTCAACGAGCCAGATCGCCCAACCCAGCCCAATGAAAAAAAGCACTCCTTGCCCATAAGTCAGCAATGGAGTACGGAACGGCCTGAGCCGATCTTCGGAAGCAGCGAAGAGTGCGCCCAGCCAGCAAAGCAATGCCGCAGCCGTGTACGCGAACGCCTTCACACGAACCGAACTTCGCAACGTCCAACGCACCCAACCGGCCGACACCAATAGCGGCACTAACGCCAGCGCAAACCGCAAAGGCCGCCACATGCGTTGCGTGTCGATCCACTCCAACTCGATCGCGATGCTCGCGAACACGAGCAAGCTCGTCGCGATCACCGCCAGCCGGACGCGGTTCTGTTTGAGGAAGTCTTGGGACATCAGCGCTCAAATCGAAAATCGAAAACCACGAATCGAAAACTCGTTACTTGATGTCCTTCAGCAGGTCTTCCACCGAATCTTCGAGCGGGTTCTTCTTAGGATCGCTCTTCTTGACGTCATCGACTCCGAGTTTCTTGAGCGCCTTCGCACTGACTTTGGGATCGCCGCTCGCAGCAGTCTTGGAAGTCGCCGACTCGTCAGCCGCGGCGTCTCCCTCCGCGTTGTCCTTCGCTGCCGCCGGAGTCTCTTCCTTGTTTTGTGCGGCAGCGGCGACAGCCGGTTTTGCCCCTTTTTTCTTTTTAGCTCCCGAACCAAAAAAGAACGGGCCGATCGTCAGCAGCGCCATCATCACCGCCGTGACAATCGAGGCCATCACGATGCCCTGCGTGAGACTGGCTTGATTCATCGAACCCAGCACCTCATCCGGGCTATTGCCTCGAAGTTGCTCCGTGAGGCCGAGGACGTCGGCTCCGGATTGGCCGTTTCGTGGGCCAGTGGTTTTGATTGGCATGGCTTGGTCTCTCGTTTCGTAGCACAAGCGGATCGCCTGTGATTTGTCTTGATTTCTTAAATCAGGCGAGCCGCCTGTCCGACGTCAGTCTCTTCGTTCCAAAATGTGAATGATTTCTCCACCCGCCTGGCTGACGGCCTCGATGACCGGCTCAAAGCGAGACGCAGACGTCCCCTTGTCGATCTTCAGGACCACGACTCGCTTGCCAGCCGGGTCGCTGCCCAATTCCTGTTCGATCGCGTCCTTCAGTTTTGTTTCGCTGATCTCGGCACCGTTGAAGTACAGCTTGTGGTTTTGATCGACGACCACGCTGCATCGCGAGTTGCCCGCACTTTGTAACTGTGCAGCGCTCGCTGGTCGCCACATCAAATGGCTGTCGTCCTGCGTCTTGGCCATCATGATAAAAAACAACACGAGGTTGAACGCGATGTCGGCCATCGCGACCGCAGGCACACCCGGTGAAAGTTTTTGACGTTTGATCTTCATTGCACTTTGCTCTTCATTGCACCTGGACCTGCTGTTCCTCTTCCATTTGCAATGTCGTGACGCCGCCCGCCTGTTCGATCCAGGTGGTGATCTTGATCCAGTGCTCGTAGGGCGTGTCTTTCGCGCTCTTCACGAGCACCACGCGTTCCTCCACTTTCTTCTTGCCCCGCAACAGATTCCGCATGCGTGGCAGGAAGTCCGCCATTTTCACCTGTTCCCCGTTAATGCTGGCCGTCGAGCGAGTCAGCGACACTTCGATATTTTCTGACTGTTGAGGCTGATTCGCCGATTGCTTGTTGGCGGCCGGAATGTCTTGCTTGCGTCCGTCCGACGGCTCGGTCGATGCACAGACGACGAAGAAAATCAGCAGGTTGAACGCGATGTCCGTCAGCAAGACGGCCGGCGGCTCAACCATTTGTTCGGAGGCGTGATGACGAAAACGCATGATGCCTCCCTACACCGACACCGGGATGGACTCAGCGTGAGCTGCTTCCGTGCGTTCGCCGTTCGGAGTCTGCGTCGCGATCCGCAACGTGACCGCTTCGACGAGTTCGGTGGCTGCCTCCTCAACATTCAGCACATACCGATTGATGAGCACCGTGAAATAATTGAACGCGACGTAGGCCGGAATCCCCACGATCAATCCCCACACCGTGACCAGCAGTTTGAGCTGAATGCCCGCCGCCGCCGCTTCGATGATGTTGGTCTGACCCATTTGAGCGACGATGTCCTGGAACAGAATGATCATGCCCCACACAGTCCCGACCGAGCCGACCATCGGAGCGACGCTCGACACCGACGCCAGAATCGGCAAATGCTTTTCGAGTGCCGCGACAATGTGAATGCCGTAGTCCTCCATTGCCTTGATGACCTGCTCTTCGATCTTCGCGGGGTCGTAATTGAGCTTTCGCAAGACGACGTACTTGCGCAGACCTGCCGTGAGCACCGCAGCGGCGGGACCACTCTCGCGCGAACACAACTGCAAGGCCTCTTCCTCTCGATCCGCTTGCAGCAGTTCCAGCACGCGAGCACGCAGTTCGCGGCTGTCGCCAGCAATCATGCTCAACGTCCGCCATCGCTCGATGATCACACCCGTGGCCAGAATCCCCATGAACAAAATCGGCCACATGAAGAATCCACCGTCGAGCATCAAGCCCATCGCGCCGGAGTGCATGATGCCGTTGATCAGCCCGAAAAATCCCAGCCCCGATGAGCCGGAGTCCGCGTCCATCTCGGTCGGCTTCTCATCCTTTTTCTCTTCGGCCGGCGCTGCGGGCGCTTCACTGGTGACCGGCTGAGTCTCGGCGTCCGAAAAACCAGGAATCGACGCCTTGGCACTCTTTCCATCGGGTGGCGGAGTCGGCTGCGCCGGAGCTGCCGCTGCCGCTGGTGCCGCCTTCTTGATGCCTTGCTTGGCATCGAGCGCATCCAACGGGTCTTGAGTCAACAACGCGAGAGCAAGGATCAGGTGTGTCATGGTCGGGATAACTTTCGGTGGGATGAAACCTCTGTGTCCACTGCCCTCTGTGGTAAACGAGAAGTTCGTCACCGAGAGCAGAGTTCACAGGAAGATAACGCGGACGGAGGCTATTGATTCTCGATCGCGTTCGCCTCCGATTCGAACTGCTGCAACATTTCGGGGAGTGCTAATCGGCCGCGAGCGTACTTCGCCGCGTCGCTCGACGGGTGATTCCAGCGGCAGTTGTTGTAACGGCGGAAGGCTTCGTTGGTCGCGCCTGCCATGCGGAAGCTTTCGCCGGCCCAGAACAGCGAATCGGCGGCGAGGGCATCATCCGGGAATTGCTTGCCGAAACGGTCGAAGGATTTGCCAGCATCGGTGTACTTCTTGGCTTTATAGAAGCATTGACCGACTCGGAAGGCCATCTTCGGAGCGTGTTGGTGTCCCTCGAACTTCTCGATGAATTTTTCGCCGACCTGGGCCGCGATCGTGTACTCCTCGGCTTTGTAGAAGTGATCGCTGATGCGGATCATCACGCTGGAGATCAGCGGACTCTTCGGATACGTCGCGGCCAGTGTGACGTAAGCCTCCAGCGCCGCGTCGAAGTCGCCTCGCTCTTCATGACACTGAGCCAACTTGTATTGCGCGTCCGGCGCAAGCACATGATCCGGGTGATGGTTGACGATTTCTTCGTACGCAGTGAGCGCCTCGTCCCACTGCCCCAACTCCTGCGCGAACTGACCAAGCAGGTATTGAATACGTGGCACATACTTCGGATTGGGATAGTCTTCCATCACTTCGTGGAGAATGTGTCGGCCCGCTTCGAGGTCGGCCAGTTCCTCTTCTTTGCGGCCAAGTCCTTTGTGCGACTTGAACAGCTCGAAGAAGCTCTCGGCGATGCGGAACTTGGTTTCGACCGCCAACCGTTCGTCGTTGAACGTCTTGGAGAACGCGGCGACGAGTCCATCGGTGCCGATGACGACTGGGATGGATTTCTCCAATTCCAACTTGCCGCTTTCAGTACTGGCGGCAACGTCCACGAACGTGACCTTGATCGTGTCCCCGAAGTAGCACTCGACGACTGGCAGATCCGCGTTGATGTTGCCGGGAGTCGGCTTCTCGTTCGATTTCAATTGCACCGAGCCAGTGAAGACGCCGCTGTGAGCCAGCGTTTCTTCCAACTGGACCGTTTCCTTCTCGCCGAACTCGGTACTGATCTCAACAGCGACGCGATCGCGTTCGTCGCTGGCGTCTTGATCCGCGTCCGTCACTTGCAGGTACAGTTTCTCGCCGACGTGCAGTTGCACGATCGGCTTGTCGTAGTCGCGATCGACGATTCCGAGCACGCCGTTGCTGATCAACCGAGCTTGTGCGGCGACCGCCGCAATCTCCGGCTTGGGTGGCGCGACGGGTTGTGCCGGAGTCGCTGTCTTTGCGGTGCCGGTTCCCGTCTTGGCGGTGCCAGTGGCGGATTTCGTCGTGTCGGTCTTGGTCATCGCCGGCTTCGTTGCCGGAGTCGTGGCTGCGGTCTTTGTCGAACCATTCGTTGCGGGTGG
>CAZILR010000383.1:0-5765 GCA_964539995.1 uncultured Planctomyces sp. | reverse complement strand
TTGGCTGGTGCTTCGCAATGTTCGGCCGTTGTTGGCCGTTCGCCTGACGGTGCGGTTTGAGCACCCGACGTCCAAGCAAATGAAACAAATCACAATCGTCCATCCGCTGAGCGATACGACCCGCACGCCGTAGGGTCATGAGCGAAGTGGAGATTCGCCCCGAAGGGGCAGCAATAAATTAGCCCAGGGCAACGCCCTGGGTGCAGATTCAATGAGATTCTGAAGCCCTGAAAGGGCGACACTTGCAAACATATCGAGAGAGTTCCGCCCCTACAGGGCTTTGTCTGCGCTGACATTCTCTAACCCAGGGCGTTGCCTTGGGCTGTCTTGTGGCTGCCCCGTTGGGGCGGAATGGCAACGGAGCAAGGTCACAACACCGGCACGCAAGACTGACTCTTGAGACATTGGTGCCCGGAGAATTGAATCATGAAACGTCATCTCGGTTTGTCGGAATTGGTTCGTCGTCGAACGTCACGGGCGACGCGGCGCGCGACGCGCGGAGCTTTGGGGTGGTGGGCTTGGTCGAATGACGGAGACCTGCGGTCGGCGGGGCGGCGGGGTCGGGAGACCCGCGCCGAGCATTCCGAGCGCCGGTCGAAACACGCTCGGCGCGGTAGCACGTTGCTGGTGGTCCTGGCGTTGCTCGGCATGTTGTTGCTGCTGGGGATGCTGTACTTCACGTTCTCGTCGCAAGAACAAGCCAACGCGACCAACTTTGCCGAGGCCGCGAAACACATCGACAACCCCGGCGACGACATCGACGCGATCTTCGACAAAGCGATCAAGCAGTTGATCCAAGGTGCCGACCCGAACCAGCCCAACAGCGTGATGAGCTACCGCCACTCGGTGCTGGGAACTTTTTACGGCAAAGATTTGCAGCCGTTCTCCGGCACAGGAGTGAACATCGTTCAATCCGGCGGCACTCTTACCGCCGTCAATCCGGATGGGTCGCCGTATGTGGATCCGAACCTGCCAATTGGCGGATACGATCTCCTGGAGCCAAATGACTCGCAAGCGGCGCAACGTGGCCTCAACGGACAGGTGTTCTTCAAGCGGGATATCGCTCAATACATGCCCGCGTCGGATGTCGATTACACCTATCCCGACATCAACAACATGTTCCTGGCCTACAAATCGTATGTCTGGTTCCAAGATCCGATGACCAACGCCGGAGTCCGAAAGACGGTCCTCAAGCCCTCGTTTCATCGGCCGGAGTTGTTTCGGGATAGCGCTCAAATGCCGAGAGCGGATTGGGCGACGCACACCGGAACGCTGGGGGATCCTACCGATCCATCTTCGCGAGCACGCTTGATGCGTCCGCATCCCGATCATGCTTACGTTTGGCGACAGCAAACGTCAGCCGCTCCGGTGCGACGGTTCCTCAACGACTACGACCCGGCCGACGGGGCGATCATCGCGGGGCTTTCCTGCCTGCGCGGTTTTCCATTTCATGTGGTGCCGCCGTTGCCTGGCACGGTCCCGGCGGTCCCGGTCCCGCGGTTGCAAGGAGTCTGGAGCCAAACAGCTCAGACAGGAGCGACGCCCGTCTATCAATATGACAGCGACAATGACGGCGACGGCATCCCCGAAGGGATTTGGATGGACCTGGATTTGCCGGTGCAGATTCGGCCATCGGACAGCAAGACGTATCTGCCGATGATCTCGTTCACGGTCTACGACCTCGACGCCTTGTTGAACTTGAACATCCACGGCAACCTGTCGAACGACGCCGTGGCGAAAACCAATCCGACGGTCAATTTCGGCACGACGGCCGACCTCAGCCTCTCGGCGATGGGACTTGGTCCGAACGAAGTCAACCTCTTGCACGCGCTGGATGCCACGCCGGGGGTGGACGTCCCTCTGACCGCCGTGGCGGACCATACGACGTATTTCGGTCACGTTCCGGCCAACCAGCGCGAACTGGCCAACATGGAACTGTGGTGGCTGATGACCGGACGATTTCAATATCCGGTGGCCCCGTCCACGGCTCCTCCCACGATCGTCGCCGGTCGCAATGGCGAGGCCAATCGGTTGTGGCGAGTCCTGTCCGCCGGTGGCGCGCCGATCGGCGTCAATCAATACGGCAACCAGGGAGACTACTTCTCGTTTGCCGGCTTCACCTACACCGACGAGGCCAATCGCGACGGCGGCGATGACAACCGAGATGAAAACGAAGGCCGAGAAGCTTGGCTGGGTGGAGCCACTCCGGGTGTCACGTTGGCGTTCGGACATCCGCTGGCCTTGCACGGTCGCGGCCGGTTCTGGGGAACGGGTGCCAACTTCAAGCTCATCAATCGGTCCACGGGCGGATTGGCCGGCAACCCCATGCGCTGGATCGGCTACGACGGCATGGGGCTGGGCTACGACCGGCAGAACAACCTCGCCAATGCGGCTTGGTACAACTTGCTGGGCGGCAATCTGATGACCAACACGGTCGTCGGTGCAAACTACAAGAACCCCGCGCTGGGTACCGACGAACAATTGATGCACGACACGCTCGAAATCAACCTGGAGCGGAAGTCTCAGTTGCGTCCCTACGACGAACCGTTCGAGTCGCTGGAGTCGATCTGGCTGCACATGTCCAACGGCGATCGCAGTTCGACGGGCTTGTCTTCGCGAGCTGGCAATTTGATGTCCGCCAATCTCACGGGTAGTCCCACCTATCCGTACCCGTTCGAGATCGCTCAACGCTTCACGACGGAGAGCTGGGACGTCAAACAGTTCGCGCTGATGAATGCTCCCGATCCGCTGACCGCCACGAGCACGCCGCGCTCTTGGGAATGGGATGTCGATTTCGACGACGATGATCTGCTGGAGTTCCCGCCGCAATACAATCCTGTTGTGCCGGCTGAGGAGACTGCGCGACATCCGCGGTATGTTCCCGCGATTATTGATCCGGCAATCGATCCGTCAGTCACGATCTTTCGACCAGAAAACGCTTTTGGTCCGCGCGATCCGTTCCGCCCACAACTGCGCCGCTTGCTGGCGACCGAGTTTGGCGACACCAAGGAAACCCACCGTCCGGCGCGGTTGAGCGTCAACGACTTCCTGGATGTCGAGCGCAAGCCAGGAGTGACCGGCGACCCCTTCACAACGCCGTTGCAATATCGAGCGTTGACTCCGCACATCACCAGCCAGCCGGCCACGCCGATCACGGCGCTGCCGCATCCGACTGCGGTGACTCCGAACAATCCATTCGATCCGGTCTACACGCTGCCGCCATTTCCGCCGGTGGCTTGGACAGACACGATGAGCACCAGCTTCACGCAAGAGGCGGTCCAGGAATTTTGGGCTCAACGCGATCGCCAGCAGATGGCTCGCGACATTTATGTGATGCTCTACACGTTCTGCGGCGGGAACGATGACACCGTGAATGTCACCACCACGGCCGGATCGTCGGTGCATTCGCCGAAGGTGCTCCGACAGATGGCGCAATTCGCCGTCAACCTGGTGGACTCGCTGGACCGTGATAACGTGATCACGGCGTTTGAATTCGACACGGATTTGTCCAACGGCTGGGGTCTCGACGATGACGCAACGGGGCCGGTGGCGAATGATCTCCAAGGGGGTGATCGAGCGATCGTCTTCGGCGTGGAAGCGCAACAATTGACCTTCAGTGAAATTCTCTGGCTGTTCCAGCCACAGGCGACGGGAATGGTTCCCGATCATCCGCGCACGGCGTTCGATGAAACGGCGGGAGATTTTCACTTCTTCCAAATCGAATTGCGGTCCACGAGTCCCCTGGACGTTGATCTGTCCACGACGACCTCAACGACGTTGCAGACCGGCGTCTGGCGAATCGTGCGCGATGACGACCCGGCCAACGGCACGTTCGATAATCAGATCGTCTTCCAAAATAACGCCGGCGTGACGGTGCCGGCGGGTGGCTTGTTCACGGTCGCTTCAGCGGACACCTCATCCATTGGGGCGGCATCGCTCTATGTGGATCACACCGGCGCGACAACCGACTTTGAACTCGTCGCGCCCAATGTTGCCGGGGCGGCCTACAACGGAAGTGTCGTACCTGCTCCAGCGGCCGATCTTGATCTGCTGCACTCCACCCATACCACGCATTTCGTGCTGGGAACAGGAGCTCCCGGCGACTTCATGAGCCGTAACAACAACCCGACCACAACGGGCGCTCCGTTGGCCAATCGAACGCAACTGCGCTTGGAGCGAAGGCTGAATCCGTACCTTCCGAATCTTCCGCCAGCGACCAACCCGTTCGTCCCCGTGGACTCGGCTCGCGCCGACCGGCATGACCTGCAATTTGATGGGACGATCACCACGCAAGCCGATGCGGCAGCGCGTCTGAGTGCCACGGCTCCGTTTGACACTCCGGTGATTGCTTCTCGCGTCCGTCAACAGCCGATGAATGCGGGGGGAAACACACTCGGTGTTGCGGTGGGACCATCACCTCACCTGAACAGCATCGGACAAAACAATGCTACGCCGGTGATCGCGTTTCCGCTGCAGCTCTCGCACTTTGACCGTGACTACGCATCGGTCGTCGAGCTGTTCAATGTGCCGCTGTATGGCCCCGGCGCATCGACGAGAAATGACTCGGTCTTCGCCAAACTTGTGCCGTTTTATGAGCCGCCAAGCACCAGCCAAGGCCAATTAGAGCGAGGTGGCGGGCCTTACACGTTTGGTGCGGCCGTCCTCACCACCACGGAAGACATCAACCACAACACCACACTGGAGACCGAGGATGCGAATGGCAACGGAATCCTGGACGCTGGCGAAGATGGATCAAACGGGTTGCCTGGCAATGGCCAATTGGATGTGGAAGACGTCAACGGGAACGGAATGTTGGACTCGCATCCGTATCGGTTCCATCGGCTCTTGTCGCTTGTCGAAGTTCCCACGCGAACTCACCGTCAATTAGGTGATCCGCTCAAACTCAATCGCGTTCCCGGAAAGATCAACCTCAACACGCTCCGCGATCGACATGTCCACGCCGCGTTGCTGGATGACCGAGAAGCGATGACGACGGAAGAAGACGCCAACCGCAATCAGACAATTGATCCAGGTGAAGATCTCAACGGCGACGGGCAGATCGGGATCAACGACCCCGCCGAAGGGCCTCGCGATTGGTGGAACACATTCCTGTATTCTCGCGAGGGAGGACTCGACCCAACGACTGGTCTGCCACTACCCATCACTGGACTCGCGCGTCCGTTCCGCGACTTAGCGAACGTGACTCCCAGAACCACAGCAACGGGTGCCAACGCCATTGATGACACCATCCTGCGGCGCATGCCCGTGACGATTTCTCCTTCCGGCCGTGGATTGTTTGAGTTGACGACCGAGGCCGAGCACACCAGTGCCCCAGTGGATCCGCTCATTCGCGATCGTCTGCTGTCGAAGATCATCGGTAACACGACGACTCGGTCGAACGTGTTCGTGGTGTTCGCCACGATCGGGATGTTCGAGTGCTACGAAGACCCGGCCACCGGAGCCGTGCGCATCGGCGGACAGATGGACGTGGACTTGGACGGCTCTCCCGATTCGCACCGAGCGGTGTTCATCATTGATCGCTCAGACGCCCCGTGTGAACGGAACAGGCCCCCTCGCCCTTGGGGAGAGGGTCGGGGTGAGGGGTTGTCTTCGTTGGAGCGTCAAACGTGGGGCGTCCCTCATCCGGCCTTCGGCCACCTTCTCCCAGAGGGAGAAGGGGAGAGAGTGGGTCACGATCGTGCTCGCCGGACGCGAATCTCTCCGGCTCGCCCGTTTGACGGAGCCTGCGTTACGATCCATTCATG
>CAZILR010000382.1:0-5781 GCA_964539995.1 uncultured Planctomyces sp. | reverse complement strand
GGTCACCCACGGAGGGGAGGCCGGGCGTTGTCGTTTGCGAAATCTCGATCAGGCAGCGCGTTGCAATCGCAGCGGCAACGGTTGAGCGAATTGCCGCTGAGCCACCTGTGTCTCCTCAAAATGCCGAGCGACAGCCGCTCGGAAGGCGGCCCCCATTTCCGGTTGGCCGCGCCAGGCTTTCATGAACCGGAGCCAGTCGCGGTCGCGACGGTGCAGAAACGTCACGTCGAACCAATGTCGCCAAGTACCGTCGAGATTGATCAACGTCAGCTTTCCTTCCGGTGTCACGAGGAAATTCGATGCGTGCATGGCTCCATGCACGATGCGCAGCTCGCCGAGCGTGTGCCAGATGCGGGCGAACTGACCGGCGAGGCGGTCTAATTCCAGCGTGTTGAGCTCGGTCTTCGCGAGGAACTCCGGCAGCGGTGTTCCCTCGACCTGTTCGGTCAGCACGAACGAACGGAAGCGGAACGGGCCTAGCCGATCCTCGACCATCGCCAGCGGCCGAGCCGTGCCGACGCCCGCGTCGAGTAGCTCGCGGCCGTAGGTCCAGGAGCGACTGCCGCGCGTGAACAACATCAACCGAGTCAGTGTGTGCATCACGCCGCGCAAGTTGAATCGCTTGAGCAAGCCAATCGCGTTGTTTTTGAAGTGCCCATCCGGAGAGGGGGCGTGGATCGGGACGCGAGCGACCGCGCCGTAATCGTCTTGCGTCACACGCTGTCCGGCGGCAAGGAACTCATCGGGATCGTCCCACAGGAGGTCAACGACATGCGAAGCGAGATGGCTATCAAACACAATCCGGCGGAACGGCGACTGCTTGAGCGACACGTTGGCTCCGCGCAGCTCGAAGTTCCACGGCCAGTCGATGTCGGGAATCAGGTGGGCGATCGCACGAATTGGAGCGGTGACGAACGACCACACCGGATGAATCAGCTCGTTGTGAATCATCGACAGGAAATCGTTGATTCCCTCGATGAAGCGGTCCCACCAGACCGGCTTGAGATACTTGAGGAAGAACGCTTCGAACTGCTCCATGATCCAGAGCGTCTCGCGATCGACCATGCGCGCCTCGACATCGAAGTGCCACCACGGCTCGGACCCATCGGCCCATTGCAGGCGGACATCATCGCGCGGATCGCCGGCAAACCGGTCGCGTGAGTGCAGTGGTTCGCGATGCGGCAATGGCTCGGCGGCAACCTGTGTGTTGCCTCGACCAAACGCCGCTCGCATCTGCTGCAACTTCAGCAGCACCGGATTGGAAGTTGGCGTTGTCGGGGGGGCGAATGGATGAGCCGCATCGACTCGAAACACCGGTTTCGATGGAACAGGCGGGGCAGTTGCCGAGCGATCCAAATAGGTCGGCAACGTAGTCGGCGGCGAGGCGGCCACGTCATTCGTCGATGTCGAGAACTGCTGCGACAGATGCAGGGCGATCTCTTCAAAGCCGGGAATCGCCGGAGCCGGGTCGTCGTTGGGTTGTTTGGGTTGTGGAAAAGACATCACATCCTCGTTCTGAGTTTGAGATTTGAGAGTGCTTTAAGCCGCCTTGCCGATTCGCGGCGAGGCGTTGGGCCAACGACGAACGATTTCTCCGAACACATGATCGACGGTCAACTCTCGCATGCAGCGATGATGCTTGAGCGGGCAGGCTCGCTGCTGGCACGGGCCGCAATCGACCTTGAGTTGCAGATGCACGCCTTGCGGATGAAACGTTTCGCTCCAGGCGATGTGCGTTGGGCCGAACAGCGTCAGGCACGGAACCCCGAATGCAGCAGCAAAGTGACGCGGCCCCGAATCCGTCGTCACCATCAACCGGCTGTGTCGAAGCGCGGCCTTGGTCAAACCGATGCTGAGCGGTTCGTCCGCCAAGCTGAGGACTCGTGAGTGAGCGGCATCGGCGACGATGCGTTGAGCGGTCGCCCGTTCGTTGGGGCCGCAAGTGATCAACACGGTTTGCTCAGACTTATCAGCGAGCCGACACGCCAGTTCTGTGAAGTACTCGGTCGGCCAGTCCTTCGCGGCTGAGGCCCCCGAAGTCCCGCCCGTGTTCAGGCAGATGTAGTTCGAGGAGTCGGCCGCAGGATGTTGCTTCCAGAAAGCGGTGAGTTGCTCTTCGTCGCGAGGCAGCGTTGCCAGTTCCATCTTCCGCGAGAGCGACCGGCAACCGAGTTGACCCACCAGTTGCAGCATCTCGTCCAGCACGGGATGCGGGATCGACAGCGACGGCGCGGGAATCGGATCGGTCAGCAGCAAACTGCGGCCGTTTCGAGCGTATCCCAGCGTGCGTTTCGCGCCTGATGCCCAAGCCCACGCACCAGTGCGCAGCGAGTTCGGCAGGATGACCGCCAGTTCGAATCGTTCACGACGCAGCGTCCGAAGCAGTCGCCAAGACTCCGATCGTGACTGCTTCGGATTGTGAACCCACCAGCGATCGAGCAGCGTCGTCCCAGCCAGAACGTCCACGACATACGGACGCAGGATGCCCACGATCTCGGCGTCCGCGAAGTGATCTCGCAGCGCACGCAGAGCCGGAGTCGCCATCGCGACATCTCCGATCCAGTTGGGCAGCCAGACGGCGAGCTTCATAAACAGTCGGCAGTCGGCAGAAGGCAGAAGGCAGCTTTCAGTCTGCCTTCTGCCCTCTGCCTTCTGCCTTCTCCGATTAAGCCGCATCGCGCAGGGTGCGAATCTGCGAGACGATGCGAGTGGTGGAAACATTCGGGACTTCGGACAGGATGCGAACTTCGCCGCCGTAGCTCTCGACAAGTTCGCGGCCGACGACGATGGGCGTTGTGCCTCCTTTGACGAGGACGTTTGGTCGCAGTCGTTCGAGCAGCGCGAGCGGTGTGTCTTCGTCAAAGATGATCGTATGATCGACGCATTCGAGCGCGGCGAGCATCATGGATCGCTGCTGCTCGGAGATGACCGGACGAGTCGGGCCTTTGAGTCGTCGCGTGCTGTCATCGCTGTTGAGGGCCACGATCAGGCAATCGCCGAGTGTCGCGGCCTCTTGCAGGTACTGAACGTGTCCGGCGTGCAGCAGGTCGTAGCAGCCGTTCGTGAACACGACCTTTTGACCAAGCTGTTTGCGGGCATCGACCAGCCGAGCCAGCTCGTTGAGGTTGCTGACCTTTTCATGGACCTTGCGCGAGCCGCCGAGCAGATCGCCAAGAATCTCTTGCCGAGTGATCGCGACGACGCCGATCCGTTCGACTTCGAGTCCTCCCGCGACGTTCGCCAAGCGACACAAATCTTGCGGCGAGAGTCCATCGGCCATGCCGACGCCGATCATCGCCAGCACCATGTCACCCGCACCGGTGATGTCGTAGACCTCGCGTTTGCGAGTCGGGAACAGTTCGGAGGAACCGTCGTTCAGCGACAGCGCGATGCCGTCCTTGTCGAGCGTCACGAAGGCGTGTTCGAGTTGCAGCGTCTCGACCAACTGCTGCCCCGCTGCGAACGCCGCGTCAGTCGAACGGACCTCGACGCCGGTCGCGAGTTTCGTTTCGAGTCGATTCGGAGTGACTGCCGTAGCCCCACGATAATCGGCGTAGTTCGCCTTCGGTCCCGGATCGACGAGTACCGGAATTCCCGCCACTTTCGCAGCGTCGATGACCGCACGCAGCACGCGCGGAGTGCAGACACCCTTCGAGTAATCGGAAATCAAAACGGCCTGATGCCGTTCGATTTGGCCGATCACTTGTGCGATGAACTGGTCCTCAATCGCCGTGGGCAGCGCGTGCCGTGATTCGCGATCGACTCGCAGAATCTGGTGCGGATGTCGGCTTTGAGCTTTGCCGATGAACCGCACTTTGACGGTGGTTGGACGTGACTCGTCGGTCAACAGCGTCGAGCAATCGACTCCGGCATTGATGAGCGACGCCTGCAATTCCTCGCCGTCGCTGTCGCGGCCGACGACGCCTGCAATCGTCACGTCGGCATCGAGGCCGCGGATCATGTTCGCGACGTTGGCCGCTCCGCCAAGCCGCATCTCGTCCGACTCTTGCCGGAGCAGAATGACAGGAGCTTCCTGGCTGACTCGCTCCGCCTCACCCCAGACGTAGCGGTCGAGAATCAAATCGCCGATCACCAACAGCCGGGGATGCCCCAACTGCTGCATGACATCAATCAAGTGGTACGACATCGTGGCCAGCCATCCTTTGCTGGGTCAGATTCGGTGAATGCTGCTCGTTGTGAATTCCACGCAGCTCGCGCGGTTTGCCGAGACTGACGCGGGGCGGCATGTTCTGCCTGTTGGCAAAACGTGTCAATGGCGTTTCTCAGTCGCCTTTCGCTCCGCGAAGGGACGCAGCTTCGCGGAGCGAAAGCTGACTCACAGCGCCTCGTTGACGTTGTCGCATTTCGCTTTGCGGTCGATCCGTTTGAGCAGTCCGGCGAGCACCTTGCCGGGGCCGACTTCGGTGAACTCGGTAACTCCGTTGGCCAGCAGCCAGCGGATCGAGTCTTCCCAGCGCACCGGATTGACGACCTGTCGCACGAGCAGTTGGCGAATTTCGTCCGGCTCCCAATGCACCGCGGCATCGACGTTCGAGACGACCGGGATGCGCGGCTTTTGGATCGTGACGCTCGCGAGAGCTTCGGCCAGTTTTTGATCGGCCGGTTCCATGATGCTCGTGTGAAACGCTCCAGCCACGGCGAGCGTGACCGTCTTGCCACCGGCGGCTTCGGCCAACTCGACGGCTTTCGCCACGGCGGGCTTTTCGCCGGAAATCACCAAGTTGCCGGGGCAGAGGAAATTCGCGATCGAGACTTGCCCGACGGCGGAAGCTTCGTCGCAGACTGCCTGGACCTTTTCTCGTTCGAGCATCAGCAAGCTCGCCATGCCGGAGGGCCGACGGTCGGCGGACTCTTGCATCACTTGGCCGCGACGCTGCACGACGCGCAGGCCGTCCTCAAAAGTCAGTGCTTCGGCGAACACGAGAGCGGTGTACTCGCCGAGGCTCAAGCCCGCCGTGTGCGTCGCACTCGCGACGAGATCGGGCTTCACTTCCTTGAGCATCTCCAGTGCGGCGAGAGCACCGACGAACAGCGCCGGCTGGCTGTAAACCGTCGAATCGAGTTGCTCCTTCGGACCCTCAAAGCAGAGTTTCGCGAGGTCGTAGCCGAGGATTTCGGCCGCTCGGTCGAACAGCGACTTCGCACAGGCGAACTTGTCGTAGATCGACTTGCACATCCCGACCGACTGCGCGCCCTGGCCGGGGAAAAGAAATGCCATGCTCATCATTCACCTCACGCCAGCGGCATCTCCGCCAACGCGGCCGAGATGGACGAGTTGATGTCGCGATCCTTGAACGTCGTCGCGACCTTGAGTGCATTGCGGATCGACAGACCGTTGCTCGACCCGTGACAGATGATGCAGATGCCGTCGATCCCCAGCAGCGGAGCACCACCTTCTTCGCTGTAGTGGTAGCGTTTACCGACGTTGTGCAACGCCTGCATCCCGTGATCGCGTTCGGTGTTGAGCTGACCGATGACATCGCGAGCGACTGTCTTGAACAGGAAGTCGGCCATCCCCTCGCTGACTTTCAGCACGACGTTGCCGACGAAGCCTTCGCAGATGATGACATCGACGTTGCCCTGATACAGATCGCGGCCCTCGACGTTGCCGACGTAGGCGCTTTTCAGCCGACTGTTCTGCAACAAACCATGCGTCTCGCGGTACAGGTCGTTCCCTTTGCCTTCCTCGCTGCCGATGTTCATCAGGCCGACGCGCGGGTTCTCGATTCCCAGCACATCGCGAGCATAGACCAGCCCCAT
>CAZILR010000381.1:0-5787 GCA_964539995.1 uncultured Planctomyces sp. | reverse complement strand
AGTTCTCGGAGAAGTTGTTGAAGCGACCGCCTGCTTTTTCGTAGCCAAACTTCTCGCCGCCAAACGGAGCATCGTTCGGTTGGCCGGGACTCCAAACTTTGTACGTCTGCCCGATGTGATAGCCGGCCTCGTTGAGCAACAGCGGGAAGCTGGGAATCTTCGGATCCCACACGGCACCTTGCAGAATCGCCGCTCGGCCTGTGCGCCAGAAATACTGTCCCGACAACAACGAACTGCGGCACGGAGTACACGACGGTGCGTTGACGTAGGCTCGGCGGAAGAGCACCCCCTCGCGCGCGATGCGGTCGATGTTCGGCGTCTTGATGACGTCGTTGATCGAACCGGGCCCATCCGCCGCTGCGAAAATGCTGGCGTAGCGGCCCCAATCGTCGGCGAACGCGAAGAGAATGTTCGGTCGCTTTGGTTCAGCGGCGTGAGCAGAGGCTGTCGAGAACCACAGCGAGGCCGTAACGGTCACGAGAAAAATGAGCTTGTTCATTCGGCTCCCTTTTTGGCCTTGGCTTTCTTTTTCGCTGCTGGCGGTTCATCGGACGACTTCTGATCGGCGGGCAAAACACGAGTCGCGAGTTCACGAAATTCGTTGGTGGCCTTGTTCCACTGCTGTTCGAGTTCGCGCACTTTCTCAGGCATCTTGCTGGCGAGATCGTTGGACTCCGAACGGTCTTTGCTGAGATCGTACAACTCCCATGCTGCAGCACCGGCCGTTGGCTGATTCGCAGCGGCGACGAGTTTCCAATCGCCGACTCGAATCGCTTTGTTGTTTTCGTGCAACCACCAGAGCGACTCGCGCGTGACGCTGCGGTCCTTCGCGAACGCAGGAACCAGACTCTTGCCCGGAGCAGTCGGGATCGGCTGACCCTCCCACGTTTCAAGACGCTTGCCTCCGACCGCTTCGAGGATCGTCGGGACGAGGTCGATCAGGTGGCCAGGATCGGTTCGCAATTCACCGCGAGCGGCGATCCCGCGCGGCCAATGAACGACGAGCGGCGTCGAGATGCCTCCTTCATGAACCCACGTCTTGTTGCGACGGAACGGAGTGTTCGCTGCGTTCGACCAGCCGGGACCAAGACACAGATACGTCGGATCGGAACCGGCCGGAGCTTTCGGATCGTGGCCGTTGCCTCGCACCATCAGCTCCGCGCTCGCGCCGTTGTCCGAACAGAAAAAGATCAGCGTGTTCTCAAAGACGTTCATCGAGCGAAGCTGCTCGACGATGCGGCCGATCTCGCGGTCCATGCGATCGACCATCGCCGCATGAACCGCCATCTTCGCGGCTTGAAACTCGTGTTGCTCAGCGGTCAGTTCGCTCCACGGCAGCGGCCGATTGATCTCGCCGGGACCGAGTTTTTCGAGCGCATCGGGAAAGGCATACGGCGGGCCGACCTCGCGTTCCGGTGCGGAGAGGCCGCAGGTCAGCAAGCCCATCGCTTTCTGCCGCTGCCAGCGAGCGTCTCGCGCGGCGGTCCAACCACCGCGATATTTGTCGCGATACTTCGCGATGTCTTCAGCCAGCGCGTGCAGCGGAAAATGCGGTGACGTGAAGGCAACGTACGAAAAGAACGGCCGAGTCGTGTGTTGCTCGGCATGATCCTTCAAACATTTGATCGCGTGATCGGCGATCATCGTCGTGACGTAACTGGGATGCGCCGGATCGACCGGCGGCAACTTCTGGTCATCCTCGAAATGATTCTTCGGAGCGAAGAAGCTGTTGTGATCCTCAAGGCTGTACGAGCGATCGAAGCCGCCCGCCAAGCGTGGTCCATCGACGTGCCACTTGCCGGAGTGATACGACCGAAAGCCCAGCGGCTTGAGCATGTCCGGCAACAACCGCGCCCATGCCGGCCGAGTCCCCTGTGATCCCCCCTTCGACCCGTTCGGCAGCGCGTCACGTCGAATCTGTTGAGCGTAGTAGCCGGTCAGCAACGCCGCTCGCGACGGCCAGCAGCGAGCGGTGTTGTAGAATTGCGTGAACCGCAACCCATTCTTCGCCAGCCCGTCGAGCACCGGCGTCTCGATCTCACCGCCGTAGCAACCGAGGTCCGAGTAGCCAAGATCATCCGCGAGAATGACCAGGACGTTCAGCCGCGTTGGCTCAGCGGCGGATAACGGCATCGCCAGGAACAACAACACGAAGGGCCAGATTTTCATCGCTCGTTTTCCAGTGTGAGGAAAGTAAGGATAACGGCCATCGGCTCACGGCATTCGGCCTGGCACTCACAAGCTGTTCACGGCATCTCTGTCTTTCGGAGCGCTTCGACGTCCAAAAGGTCTTGTGGTCGCCCCGCTCGGAGTTTGGATTCAATCAGGTCGGGTTTGGAGAGAAAAGGAATCGGAAGATCGTCGATGTTCTGCACGTCACGACGCTGCCAAGCCTCAACGAACTCGATCCCGCAGAGTGACATCAAAATATCCACTCGAAATGGCGGAACCCCCATCTGATAAATGTAGCCCTGCTGTGTGAAATCGAGTGGCCCCAATCCGGCGAGTGGTGCTCCGAATGAAGCCAGCGCTTGATAACAGCGTTCCGCATTCTCGGCAGTCGCTTCAATCCACAAATCCAGGTC
Organism: uncultured Planctomyces sp.; assembly: GCA_964539995.1. Lineage (GTDB taxonomy): Bacteria > Planctomycetota > Planctomycetia > Planctomycetales > Planctomycetaceae > SXKJ01. The sequence goes on along the minus strand of CAZILR010000381.1, from coordinate 3,202 downwards.
TTTGGTGAATCGCGGCTCTGTGTGTCGAATCACCGCGTATCCACCGACCACCAAAAACTTAACTTGGAATTGGTCCATAAGCTTCAACAGATCGCTGAAGTCTGAGTTCATTGGGATTGCCTCCCTTCCAACGATGGGCCAGCACCACCAAATCCCAAGCCGCCTGCAAACGAGCGGACGTGGACTGTGACTGCCAAAATTCCAAATCAAACGACCGATCGGCGCTCTCGATCCGGCAGTACCGTTCCACAAACTCGCGAGGCGCTGTCACTGCGGATTGAGACTGAGACATGGCGAGCAATCTCCGAGGAATTAGTGCTTGTAAACCTTGTGCATCGGGCGGCCGGAGAGGATTTGTTCTTTGCCCCACGTCGTCACGTCGCGAAACGCCTGGCTTTGAATGAAGCTTTTGAAGGCATCCTCGTCGGACCATTCGCTGGTGATGAGATACGAGGCACCGTCCGCGACATCTTTCCACAACGTCGAATTGGTGTGCCCGGCGGCCGCACGCAATGCGCCGAGCACCGCCGCGAATTTGGTCTCGAAGTCCTGCTGCTTCCCTTCGATCACATGATAATTCATCCCGACCGTCACCATGTTGCACACTCCTGTTGAATCTTCAAACGGAAATCGGAACCAGTCTGGCGAGCGACCTGCAATCGCGAGACACCCGGCCCAACGTAAGGGGCGAATCGTACAAATCCTCCCGTTCGCCCAACAGCGCTGCACGTCGTCCGCGACGAATTCCTGTCGCACGACACTGCTAGAACCAGCGGGCACCTCCTATGCTCCCGAACCTGCGCGTGCCGCGCAAGCATTGAGTGACATCGCAAACCTGAATCCTCAGAGAGGGGACCATGTTTCAAAGAATTGGCCAACTGGTCTCAAGACACGGAAGTTGGCTTGTCGTGGCTTGGCTCGTACTGCTCGTCGGAGTCTGGCGATCCGCGCCCGATTGGGCTTCGGTGGCCGCGCAAGGGGAATTTGATTTTCTGCCGGATTACACGAGCAGCCGCCAAGCTCAGAAGGTCTCTAACGAAGCCTTTCCGAACGACGTCACTCGCAGCACCGTCGTGGTCGTGGTACGACGCGAAGCGAGTGACTCGAAACTGTCGGAATCGGATCTGACCTTCGTAAGCGACACGCTAGTTGCTCAGTTGCGCGAACTCGCCGAACAAGAGGATCTGCGGATTTCGCGTGTGCGTTCGCCGTCGGACGAGCTGGTCGGACCATTGCTCGTCAGCAGCGATGGCCAAGCCGTTTTGGTCGTCGTGGAACTCGCGACCGACTTCTTCGATCTGCGAAATCAAACTCCGGTGAAGATCATCGAAGAGCAGCTTGCGAAACTTCAGCAGTCGCCGGCAATGCCTGCGGGACTGCAAGTCTCGCTGAGCGGCAGTGCGACGATGGGCCGCGATCTTTCCGCAGCTCGTCTCCAAAGCGCGAACGTCGTTGAGATCGTGACGCTTTTGCTGGTCATCGTGCTGCTGGTTGGTATCTATCGCGCTCCGCTACCCGCACTGATCCCGCTGGCAACGGTTTATCTGGCCGTGAAGCTGTCGTTGAAGTTGCTTTCGATTCTCGCCGAGCATGGCGTGGTCGGCATCTTCGACGGCGTTCAGACCTACGTCACGGTGATCCTGTATGGAGCCGGAGTGGACTATTGCCTGTTTTTGACCGCTCGTTATCGCGAAGAGATCGAGGCCGGAGCGACATACGATCAAGCCATCGCAACCTCGCTGGGCAAAGTGGGAGCGGCTCTGGTCGCCAGCGCGGGGACCGTCATCGGCGGTATCGGGATGATGGTCTTCGCGGAGTTCGGCAAATTCCGTGAAGCGGGCGTCGCCATCTCGTTCAGTCTGATGATCGTCTTGGCCGCCGTTCTGACGCTCAGCTCTGTGCTGTTGCGATTGGCGGGACGCTGGGCCTTCTGGCCGGGGAAGCTTTCCAACCAAGCATCGGTCACTCCACCGGCCAACGCGTCCGAGGTGCCTCCGCACCACCCCACTGGCTGGGATTGGATCGGACACAAAATCGCCAAGTATCCGTTGCTGACATTTTTGCTTTGTCTCGGACTGATGGCTCCCTTCTGCATCGTATCCGTGATTTATCACCAGCATGTGAGCTACGGCTTTCTGAGCAATCTCCCGGACGACGCCCCCTGTGTCCGCGGGACACGGGACTTGCAGGCTCATTTTCCAGGCGGTGCGATGGGGCCGCTGACCGTCTTGATTCGCAGCGAGCAAACAGACTTCAGCTCGTCAGATGCGATGGACACCGTGACCGGGCTATCTGACTGGCTCAAAGAGCATCAGGAAGAGTTGCAATTGGCCGACGTTCGCAGTGCCGTGAATCCGTTGGGCATCACCGACGCGGCCGAACGTGCCTTTGACGGCCTCTCTCGCCTCCAGACCATCTCACGCAAAAGCGTGTTGCGAAAGCGGTCGCACGATCTTTACGTCAGCCAAGCGGAACCGCTCGCTGGTCACGTCACGCGCATGGATTTGGTGTTCAAGCACGATCCCTTCGCTCGCGACAGCATCGCGCATCTGGATCGCATCGAGCCTCAACTGCGAACCGAATTCGCGAAATTACTCCCATCGGATGCGACGCTCTTTTTTCTTGGCTCAACCCCCAGCATCCGAGATTTGAAGATGGTGCGAACCGGAGATCAGGCCCGCATCAATGCTCTGGTCTGCCTGACGATCTTCGTGATTTTGGTGATGTTGCTCCGACAACCGTTCGTTTGCTTGTTCCTCGTGGTGAGCATGTTATTGGGCTACGGCACGACCTATGGCACGACGCTGTTTGTCTTCTGGGCGCTCGACCCCGCCGGCTTTCCGGGCTTGGATTGGAAGCTGCCCATGCTGCTCTTCACGATCCTGGTGGCGGTGGGCGAGGACTACAACATCTTCTTGATGTCGCGAGTGACCGAGGAGCAAGTTCATCACGGCCCGATCCAAGGCGTCGTCGTCGCGTTGTCGCGGACGGGCGGCATCATTTCGAGCTGCGGCGTCATCATGGCCGGCACGTTTTCGGCGTTGATGTTCGGATCGCTGATCAGCATGCAGCAGCTTGGATTCGCGCTCACTTTCGGCGTGTTGCTGGACACGTTCGTCATCCGCCCGATCCTGGTGCCAGCGTTCTTGATCCTCTGGCACGGGAAGCGATCCCACCAGCCCAATGATGGATCGGTGACTCA
>CAZILR010000380.1:0-5801 GCA_964539995.1 uncultured Planctomyces sp. | reverse complement strand
GGCATTTGGAGTCGCATCGAAAAGTGCGCCGAGGGAGGCGCGATCGCGACCGAGACGACACGCTCGCTGGAACTCGTTGGCAACACGGCGAACTTGCTGCCGAACGATGCGCTCGCGAAGTTGCTCGATAAGCATCTGCGAACGATCGGCGGCGTGACGTACACGCCGGACGAAGTCAAATTTGCGGAGACGCTGCGACCGAGCTTGCTGCGGCCCGAACTTCCGCCGTTGACCGAAGCATCGCTCGTGAAGTCCGTCAGCGAAGGGCAACGCTACGGCTCGACCGATGTCGGCGACGTGAGTTGGGCGGTCCCGACTGGTGGCTTCTCGACCGCCTGCGTCTTTCCCGGCGTGCCGATGCACTCGTGGCAAGCGGTCGCCTGCGGCGGCACGACCGTCGGCCACAAAGGCATGGTGATCGCCGCCAAAACGCTGACCCTCGCAACGCTCGAACTGTTCAATGACTCCAAACAGATCGCTGCGGCTCGTGAGAGCTTCGACAAACGTCGCGCCGGCAAGAGCTATCAGACTCGCTTTCCGAAGGAACAGCGACCGGCGTTGAACTATCGCGACAACGCCGCCGTCGAGCCGTAAGAGCCTGATGACAATCACCCCACCCCGCTTGCCGTGGTGGCTCGCGGGACTTTGCACGACTCGAAATCATTGAGAATCCCGTAGTGCAGAGTCCCGCGAGCCACTGGGGCAAGCCCAGTGGGGTGATGATCAATGGATTGGTAGCCCCATGAATTACTTCGCTCACGCCTTGCGATTCCTCGACCGGCCGTATTTCGTGGCCGGGACGGCCGTGCCGGATTGGCTTTCGGTCGCAGATCGTCAGGTCCGTGTCCGAACGAAACTGATCGAGCCACTGCTACGCGACGACCGTTTGCCACTGTCGGAAGTCGCGGCCGGAGCTTGGCAACATCTGCACGACGACGGCTGGTTTCATTCGACGCGAGCATTCTTCGAGGTCAGTACGTCACTGGCGGTCAGTTTTCGCAAGGTGCTCGGTCCCGACGACAGTCATCGGACGAGCTTTCTCGGCCACATCGTCACCGAATTGCTGATCGACGCCGAACTCATCGAACGCCATCCGGGCCAAATCGAGCGGTACTACGAAGTGCTCCGCAGCATCGAGCCACTTGTCGTGCAGCAGGCAGTCAACGCGATGGCCAAGGCATCGACGGAACGTCTCGCACCGTTAATTCCGCGATTCCTCGACGAGCGGTTCTTGCCGGATTACCTCAGCGACGAGCGATTGCTGCATCGCTTGAACCAAGTCATGCGCCGGGTCAAACTGCCGCCTCTTCCGGCCGAGGTTGAGTCAGTCCTCTGTCTCGCACGCCCGATCGTCTGCGAACGGTTGAGCGAGTTATTGCCGGCGGAACACTTTCCCCTCTGACGTCAATTCGATCTGAGTCCTCACGAGAGTTGCAATGTCCCTCACGAACCTGGATCGAGTGGATCAAATGACGAGCCGATTCGGTCAAACGGTTTGGGTGGTGCTCATTGGGCTGGGAACTGGACTGTTCGCCGCGAGCGGATATCTGGAACCGCTCCCTGACAACACCGCCGTTGCCCAAGTCTGGCAAATGCAGCGACTCGGAAAAGACGAGCACATCGCCGCGACCGTCATGCGCGGCTTCGGAACTTGTTTTCTGACGATCGGAGTCCTGTGCCTTGTCGTCCCCTGGATCAATGCCATCGTGACCCGGCTTTGCCGACCATCAGCCGCGACCGTTCCCGCGACCGACAACTCAAATCAACCACAAACGTAGTCCCAGAATTCTCAACCAAGGAGCCATCATCATGAAGTACGGAATGAACATGCTGCTGTGGACGACCGACGTCAACGAGTCGCACTACGGTCTTCTCGATTCGCTGAAGAAGATCGGCTACGACGGCGTCGAGCTACCGATCTTCGAGATGAACACGGCCAACTTCGCGACACTCGGCCGCAAGCTGAATGACACGGGCCTGCAACGGACGGCCGTCACGATCTGCACCGACACCGAGAACCCGATCTCCCCGGATGCGGCGATTCGGCAGGCGGGACTCGACCGGCTCAAAAAAGCGATCGACTGCTGCCAGGCCGTGGGAGCCACGCACTTGTGCGGACCGATTCACTCTGCGATCGGATCATTCTCCGGCCAAGGCCCGACGACCGACGAATGGAGCCGAGGCAAAGAGATTCTGACCAAAGCCGCCGACTACGCGAAGCAGGCGAACGTCACGCTGGTCGTCGAGTACCTCAACCGTTTCGAGTGCTACTTCCTGACTTGCGCCGCCGACGTCGGCCGCTTCTGCCGCGAGATCAATCACTCGCACTGCAAGACGATGTACGACACCTTCCACGCCAACATCGAAGAGAAGTCAATCCGCGGCGCGATCCAAAGCTACGCCGACCAATTCGTCCACGTCCACATTTCCGAGAACGATCGCTCGACCCCCGGCGAGGGAGACGTCAAATGGGACGAAACCTTTGCCGCCTTGAAGGAAGTCAAATACGACGGCTGGTTCGTCGTCGAAGCCTTCGGCTTGTCGCTCCCGGCCCTCGCCGCCGCCACCAAAATCTGGCGGCGAATGTTCACCGACGAACTGACGCTCGCGGCCAACGCGCTGAAGTTCATGAAGACGCGCTGGCAGGGGTGAGATGCTGCGAAGGCCGAGTTCATCGAGCCAAGTGTTGAGTCAAGATGTTCGGTAGTGTCGCCGAGAACTGGCTGCGTGGCATGACCTCAGCACCGGAGGCACGAGCGGATTCGAGCAACTCAATATTCACATGCGAGCCGAAAGCGATGATCGGTACTCGTGCTGAATCGGACATCGCGGCGACGAGGTCGGCGACCGACACTCGCGGAGCCGCGAGGTCGAGCAGGACGCAGCCGATGTCTCCCGCCTCCAGTCGTGATTTCGCGGTGGCGATGTCATCGACGGAATCGACTCGTAGGCCCAAGGCTTGAGCGGTGCCGGTGACTTTGCTCGTGAAGAACAGGTCGGGAGAGATCAGCAGGCCGACGCGCGATGCCGGTTTGTCAGTCGTCATGGCAGCGATCTACGCCGGGATCGAGCGGTGGAAATGGACGTGTTTCCAAACGCCATTCTGCTTTTGCCAGACGCGAGTTTCTTCGCTGGCAAACGTGGCCGGGTTGCCGTCAGCTTCGACTCGTTGGGTCAGACGGATGTACGAGACGATGGCGGTGTCGCCGATCAAGCGGACGTGCGGCGAGGCCATGATCGACTGCTTCGGGCGGCCGGAGGCTTCCAGCTTGAAATAGAAATGGTGGAAGTCCATGCCTTGCACGACGTGGCCCAGAGCTTCCGGCTCAAAGCAGGTCAGGCTGGGATCGCACAGTTCGGCGTAGGCGCTCCAGTTTTGCGAGTTGATCGCATCGAGCAGTTTCTTGTTGACGAGCAAGACTTCGGTCGTGGCATCGGCCATGAGGATGTTCCTTCGGTGTCGTTCGAGATTCGCGGCCCGTTGCCGCGCGGGGCGGGATGATAGCGTCCTACTTTTTGGCTTTCACGCAGCGGAGGCCGATGGCATCATCGACATCGGCGACAGAGACGGCTCGACGAGCGGAGCTGGTCAGTTTCGAGTGGTTGTCTTTCCACGATCCGCTGCGGACGACGACTTTCTTGGGAGTCGCCTCGGTCCACGCGCGGCCGTCGGCTGGAGCGTCCTCGTAGCTGTCGTGCCAACTGTCTTCGACGAATTCCCAGAGGTAGCCGTGGACGTCGTACAGGCCCCAGGCGTTGGGCTTCTTCGCTCCGACCGGCGGATCGTTACCGGCAGCATTGCCGGTGTGCCAACCAAATTCGTCGAGGACCGAGGCTTTGTTTCCAGCATCGCCTTCTTTGGTGGCCTTGTCACCGAAGCTGTAGACGGTCGTGGTTCCGGCTCGGCAGCAGTATTCCCATTCGGCTTCGGTCGGCAGGCGGATGACTTCGTCTTCGCCGAGTAGTTTTTCGGCTCGCAGCAACTCCGTCAGTTTGTTGCAGAAGTCGCGAGCCTCTTGCCACGAGAACATTTCGACTGAGTTGCGTGGCCCTTTCCACTTGCTGGGATTCGCTCCCGTCACGGCCTCCCACAGATTCTGCGGCACCTCGTACTTGGCAATCGCGAACTTCTGCTTGAGCGTGACTTCGTGAGCCGGCTTTTCGGAATCCACCTGGTCGCTCCCCATGCGGAACGATTTCGGAAACGTGATCGAACCGTCGCGAGACTTTTCGCCGGGAGCGATCTCGATGAACTCGTCGCTGAATCGCTTGAGAAGTTCTGCCTTCGTCGGCTTCGCAGTCGTTTTCACGGTTTTGTCCTCCGAACGCACGGCGATGGCGCAACACAGCAGCAAACTGAGAGCGGGAAGAGCGAGTCGAAGCATGATGTCCTTTCAAAAATCTACGCTTGGCTGCGAGTCTGTTTGACGAGGGCGACGTATTGGGCCGCGAGGTCACGGATGCGAGTCATATTGCCGGATTCGACGGCGGACTTCTCGACCAGTTGGCCGCCGAGTCCGACGGCGCAGGCCCCGGCCTTGAAGAATTCGGGGAGCGTTTTCAAATCGACCCCGCCTGTCGGCAGGATGCGGACTTGAGGCAGCGGGCCGCGGAGAGCCTTCAAATAATTCGGGCCAACGCAATCGGCGGGAAACAGCTTGACGATGTCGGCACCGGCTTCCCAGGCGGTGACGATCTCGGTCGGCGTGAAAGCTCCGGGCATCACCAGTTTGCCGTAGCGTTTGCAGAGCTTGATGACGTCCAGGTTCAGCGACGGCGAGACGATGAATTCGGCTCCGGCCAGAAGTGCCGCTCGGCAGGTCTCCGGGTCGAGCACCGTCCCAGCTCCGAGCAGAATTTTCTTGCCAAGGTCTTTGCGGACAGCCGCGAGGATTTCCAAGACATTCGGGACGGTGAAGGTCACTTCGATCACATCGATACCACCTTCGTGCAGGGCGCGAGCGACGTTGACCAGTTGCTCGCCGGAGGTGGCACGGATGATGGCGACGATGCCGCCATCGAGAACTCGTTGCAGGTCGGACATGGTGACTCCTTGGTTGGGGCGAAGATGTTAGCCACGTCGTCGGAAAAATCCGACCTTTGCGATTCGAGCTTTGTCATTCCTTCAGATTTCGGTTTCGGAATTCGGGAGTCCAATCGCGGTCTTGTCGCAGTTTCCGCCGGTGCCAATAATCCGCCACGAGAACAGTCTGCTGTCTTGATCTGCTTGGAGAGGAACCGTCGCGTGCTTCTGGCCCAGATGAAACGGGTGAATCCGCAGGCCACTTGGGACCAATTCACCAAAGATGGTGGCTGGATTTATCTCGCCATCGCGGCCGTGGTGCTCGTGGTGCTGATCGCGATTGTCCTGAAAATCAGGGAATGGTTGCAGTCAACGGGGCTGATGGAGAACTCGCGCGAAGACCTGCTCTTGCAGTTTCGAGACATTCATCGGCAAGGGGATTTGTCCGCCGACGAATACCAACGCATCCGTGAGCAGTTGACGAAAAAGTCCGGTGAGTCGGGTCGTGCGGGGGATGCCTCAAGCGGACCCTCTGCCGATGATTCAGCCGGAACCTCATCCAAGATTCCACAGTGATGACCCCCAACAAGGGGTGCCGATACCGGTGGAGACTCGCTTGCCCAGCGAGCCAACCATCGTCTTCAAACTCCATCGGGCTTGCCCAGTGGGGATGGAAGATGAGTTTCCAGGAGACCACGGACGCTGTCTCCTCAGCAGGCGAATGATCGTTTCGCCATCCCAAGGTGTTGAGGTTTGACCGACAGCGTTGAAGGAACCC